>CAYLJT010000004.1:0-36803 GCA_964383995.1 uncultured Polyangiaceae bacterium | reverse complement strand
CCTCTCGACGGGATGCGCTTCACCCCTGAATCGACTCGGATTACCAGCCATCACCGCCTGCCACAACGCCTGCATTACCGGAGTGTCACCGATCCTCCTCCCCTCCCTCCAGGTCACCCGATGTTGAGGTCCCTCATTGTCAAAGCGCCCTTCTTCCCCCTCGGGCGACCCCATCAAGAATTCACCTTCCGGAATCCACCGAAAGCGCTGCACCACCCCCTTCACGTCCACATCGGCCCACTTGCCATATTCGTCTTCTCCCGCCGCGCTCCACCAATCCTGGGGCGCGTTCCTTACCTTTGCAACAACCGCCTTGCGCTCGGGCGCTCGAAGCGCTGTACAAAACGTGGCTGCGTCCGCGAACCGCTTGGCGGCTTTCACCTCCACCGCGCGCTTCAGCGCAGCCTTGACGGCGGGGGCACAACCCAGCGCCTCGATCAGCTCGCCCATGTCATCCCGCTCGTAGGCATTGCAAGGCAGGTCGGCCCCGTAAAGAGCAAATATCGCTGTCATCCCCAGCCCAAACACATCCGCTCGCGCATCAGCGTCTTGCGGTTTGTGCAGCATTTCGGGCGCCGCGTAGATAAACGTCCCCAGCGCGCCCGTACGGGTTCCGCCCGTCGTGTCCTTCCCTCCTCCTACCAAGTCAAAATCGGTCAGCTTTGGCGACCCCGACGCGTCCAGCAAGATATTGGCAGGCTTCACGTCACGGTGGATAAGGCCCTTGCCATGCGCTTCGGCGAGGGCGTCCCCCACCCGCAGAATCAAGGGTAGCACCTGCTCCTTCGCAACTTGCTGGCTCAACACCGATTGGCGGAGATCGCCGTTCGCGGCCACTTCCATCACAAAATAGTGGTAGCCGCCGTCCTCTCCGTGGGCCTCCAGCACACGTACAATCGCCTCGTGCTTCAGGCCCATCATCACTCGCGAGCCACGAAAGAACCGCTCCCTTCGATGGCTGTCCCCTGCAAATTCGCTGTGGAGCACCTTGATTGCGACAAGCTCATTCGCCGTCTTATCCAACCCTTCCCACACCACCGCGAAGCCGCCCTTGCCAAGCTTGCGCAGGAGCAAATAGCGCCCGTCACCCAACGAATCGCCCGCTTTGAGCTGGCCGCCCTCGCGCAGCTTGCGACGCAAGTTCACGATCTCCTGATCCACTTCGGCTGTTTCCACCCCCGCTTCAACCAGCGCCGCCTTACGAGACCGCGTTTTTTCTAGCTCTTCGCTCAACTGCCTTGTGGCCTCGTCGACGTACGTCGGCGTCCAAATGGCGCTCGACGAAGGGGGTTTGGGCCGAGACACGACCGCAGGAGGAACAAGACCTGAAAGCGCGGCCTCGATGGCCTTCGCCACTTCGGTCCACACCTCGTCACGATCAGGCCACCTGGTAACGGGCTTCCCATCCTTGGGTAGCACCTGAAGCCCCTCGAACAACGCTCCTTCCCACTGGCATGGACGCACGATGATCGGAATGACTCGCGCTTCGCCGCGCTTGTGCCGCTCCAACGCACGCGTCGCCTCGACGCCGTAGCAGTAGTCCGAGTTGAGGAAGTCCGCGCTCACCAGGAGCAGCACCACTGCCGCCGCTTCGAGACGCTCGTCGATCGCCTTTTTCCAGTCCCTCCCCACCTCGATGCGCCGGTCGTGCCACAACGTCACGCCCCTTCGACGCAGCGATGCGAGGTGCGCCGCAAGCTCGTCCCGCAGGGACTCGTCCTTGTGCGCGTAGGAGAAAAGTAGCTCGATTTCGGGGGGCATGACGGGTGGCGGCGCAGCGGCGTTGCAGGCGTCCGGAAGGTTAGCCTACTTGCGCTCGCAAGTTCCATCGTGTTGTCGTGGCACCGGGACACGCCGCACGAGGCGAGCCCTGCTTGCTGGGCGTACGGCGTCCGTCGCCCGGCCCTGGGCCGACCTCCGGGTGTCAAGCGCTCTCTGCTAGGGCGGGATGACGTCGTAGACGCGGCGAGCTCAGCGGCGCCCACGTCATTGTGATCTCGTCCATGCCACCGACAAGATCACGAGCGCCCACGAACTACCGCAAGCGCGATCTCGGATCATTCTTCGAGCAAGTGTCGCAAGCGAGCCTTGACAGCGACGCGCTGCTCTCTCTACGCATGACAGTCTCCTCTTGGCAAGGACCGACCCCAGGGGGCCCCAGGACGGGGCCCCGAGGGATCAAGGTCACCACGCTAGGCGGGCTGCGCGTCCACTTGGTCGGTGATGGTAGGAACCGGCGGTGGGGGCACCGACGGGGCCAACAAGCCACGGGGCGCTGAGGCCGGCATGGCGGTGGGCGTGGGGGCCGGGGCCATCGGAGCTGACCCGACCTCCATGGGCGGCGCGACAATGACCTGGTCTTGCTTCCTAGCCTTGCGGCGACGAATCACGCCCAGTTGAATGAGATCCGAGCGGTGGCTGACCACCACCCGCGCAATTTCGGTCCACTCTTCTACCATGCCAGCAAGGCGTTTCATGGCCTCGGCAGTGGCGGGCGTGGCAACCGCGACCGTGTCGTCGAGGCCGATCAGCGCGATGGTCAGGAGCCCGCGGAGGCGTTGGCGTTCTTCCGGCGTGGTGCCGCGTTCGGCCAACTTGTCCAAGGCCTCCGAGTCGGCCTTACGCGTAGCCTCACGATCGTTGCCACTTTCGAGCTGGTCGAGACGATCGAGGAACATCTTCATGCCGACCAGCGACGAGGTGCCCGAGCCGGGCTCCAGGTTTTCGAACACGAAGTCGTGTTGCTCAGGGTAGTCGTTCTTGAGGCTGGCGCGCGAGACACGGAGCAACGAGGGCATCATGGACGAGATCTGCTGCGTCGTAGCGCGCACCAGCTGGGCCGAGCTGGCCCCTTGCCGAAACTGACATACCTCGTGAATGCATGCCCAGAACTGAGCACGGACACGGACGGTGTACCCTTTGGTCATCAGCTCCGCCCGAACGCGTTCGGAGGTGCCGGCGACGGCGACAAAGATGATGGCACGAGCAACGATCTCGTTGGTACGACCCAATTTGAGACTGCTTGCAGTAGGCATGAGAGGACTCCAAGGGGCCCAAGCCCTGACCGATGATCGACGAGCGCACGCCGACGACCACATGTCGCCGGCATCTACCCGTCCTCCCGGCACACGCTCCTTTCAAGGTTTCGTGCGTCCGGCTTGGTCAACTGTAAAGCAGCCCGTATGCCAGTCTGTCTACCCGCGCGAGAGTGCCAGTTTTCGCGAGAATCTTGGGGTGCGAGGGGCAACGACATCCCGAGCGGGCCCCTCGAGCGTGCATCGACCCCAAAAGTGGCCGTTCCGGAAGGACGCCGATAACATGAACAACTACAAGACCTTAGGGATGGTGCGCCGGAGGCCAAATGTGCACGCTACCTTGAATTGAAGGGTCGAAAAAGAAGGCCCTTGCGACGGCCCTTGTATTTGTGGGCAATGCTCCGCCAACGATTTTGTGCACGCTGCACGCACCAGGCAAACACAAGGCATTTGGACACCTGAAACCGAGCGTGCACTGGTGCCGATGCACAAGTCCACTTTGGTTTGCGGACGACCGCGCGCACACAAGGGTGCACGGAGGCAAAATCTCCGATCAGGGAGCAGACAGAAGCTCAAAACAACAGACAAACCCGGGGTCCCAGAGCCGCGCGCCGAAAACCGAGTGCACGCCGCTTGAAATCAAGCGGAATCACAATTCGCAGTGTATGAAGACCGGGAATACAGGCATGCTGGCGAAATTGCGACAGCGTGCGCCGACGCTGCAGACCCACGGTGTGCTCCTTAATTGCCTTGCGCCCCTGCGACGAAGCGCTGGTGCACAAAAAATTGCTTCAGCCCTTTTTCTTTGCTTCGCGAAACCGTCGGGAGAACCTTGAAAATCTGCCCGCGAACAAGGCCGCTCGCGAGGGGTAGGTTTCTCAGACAGCCACGCTGGATTTCTTGACCTGAACCGCGGCACGCGGGCTCGGATTGGCATGCTGCTTTCCCGGCCATCGTGCGCAGAGCGACTGACACGGACCCACGAGCCGGTGCGCTGGGCATCACGAGCGATGTTGGCATGATTTTTTCTTGAACCGCGGCGTCGAGAGACGGAAAATGGCCATTTTTCTGGTGACGCTGAACTTTCCAAGCCAGTCGAGGAGCGAGTGGGCAGTGGAGAGAAGGCTAGGCGGGCCGCGCACGACCTTAGCGAAGCTGGCAATGAGCTAAATTTCTTGGCCCCACGCTTCACCTACGGGGCACCAAGGTCCGAAAGTACCCACAAGCAAATTAAGGTGCACATGCCAACGTCAGGCGAAGGGGGGCGCCGCGAGACGCATCGGCGCCGTCGTGCTCGACGCGGCCTACGAAGGACTCCGGTGACAGCGCAGTTGGTCCTGCAAAATGGCCTTGTAGCGCTCGAGAGCGCGCATGTCTTGGCCGGACCTTCGGCGACGACGACCTCGCGAGCGAAACCTTACCTTTTGCTGACCGTGCTGTTGTTCGCCGCGGAGGTACTGATCGCCGTGGCCGCGCACGACACGTTCGTTCGCCGATCGTCGGGGACGTGCTGGTGGTGGTACTGATCTACACCGCGCTACGCAGCGTGCTAGCTAGCTAGCTAGCGCTCCGGCCCCTGCCCACGACGATTGGGGTGTTCGTCTTCGCGTGCTTGGTGACGACGCTTGCCATCGAGGTGAGCGAGAGCCGGCCCAGTTTGTACCTCGACCTGTTTGCACCAAGACATTTCGATCGAGCTAGGGCCTCCAGGATGGGACGGCGCTAGCGCTTCGACCAGTACGCGGGCCTTCTGCGAAGGTGAGCCACGGCCACGATCTCAATCCCCCCGTTTGAGACCTCGCGATAGACCAGGGCGTAAGGAAAACGTCCAAGGAGAATACGTCGAGAGCCCGCGGAAAGCGGCCATCGGTCGGGCGCACTGAGCGCCTCGGCCACCTTGCGGGCCACGACGGCAGCAAAGCGCAGGCCCAGCCCCGGGACCCGCTCTTCGTACCAGGCGACCGCTTCGTGGAGCTCCACCTCGGCAAGGCGATTGAAACGCGCGCTCTTACGCGCCACGGAACCGCTGGGAAATTCGAGCAAAGACCTCCTCGGCAGGCACCGTATCGAGGTGCCCCGCTTCGGTCTCGCCGATTCGTCGGGCTATTTCCGCCTCCCAATATGGACCCAAATCGGACGCGTCGAGGCTTTCGGAAATCGCTTGAACAAGCTCCTCGCGCTGATCTTCCGTTAGATCCAGCGCGGCATCCAGAATCTGCTGCTGATCCATAAACGCATCTTAGCGCAAGGGACCCCCGAGCGCGAAGGCCTTTCGGCACTCTCATGCTCGAGACACAGGCATCGTGCACGCCCTGCTAGCAGAACCTAGCAGAACCCTATCGTTCATGGAGGTCCGCGCGCTGCCAGCTCCTCCGACCACGGCGCTTCGCTCGCCGAAGGTCGTCTTCGGTCGCGCGGTTCGCGAGCTCAATGAGGTGCTGCACCGCCGCTTCCTGGGTATCTCCCATCAGCGCGTAGCGCGCCAAGTGGTCCCGCAAAATCGCGTTGACGCTCTTGCCCTGCCGGAGAGCACGCACGCAGGCACGCGCGAGGACCTCGTCATCGACGGTGATCGTCAAGGTAGCCATGGTGGACCGCCGCGTCGTCGACAGACATCCAAATCGCGTAACACGGGTGCCATGCTTGAACAAGGTGCCCCCGGTCGGGTCGTTGCCTGCGCAGCCAAAGCGGACCCTGTCGAGGCCCAGGCGCCCTCACGCGATCCTTGCAAATCAAGCATCGATATGTCATTTTTGCAAGGATGTTCAAGCGAGCTCTCGAAGGCCGTCTGCTGCAGGCGCTTGGCGAATCCCCTGCCGTAGCGCTGCTCGGGCCGCGTCAGGCGGGCAAGACGACGCTAGCCATCGAGGTGAGCGAAAGCCGCCCCAGCCTGTACCTGGATCTGGAATCGCCAACCGACCGCGCGAAGCTCGACGACCCTGCGGCCTTCCTGGCGTTGCACCAGGACAAGCTGGTCATTCTCGATGAAGTCCACCGTGTTCCAGGCCTCTTTCCTGTTTTGCGTGGACTCATCGACCGCGCGCGACGCAAGGGCAGAAGGCACGGGCTCTATTTGCTGCTGGGCTCGGCGGGGCTCGACCTGTTGGCGCAGTCGGGAGAGACGTTGGCCGGCCGCATCGCCTACCTGGAGCTCGGTCCGCTTCAGGTGAGGGAGACGGGAAGCGCCAGCCTGGACAAGCTTTGGCTGCGCGGTGGGTTCCCCGAAAGCTTCAATGCTCGCGGCGACGCCGCGAGCCTCCGTTGGCGTCAGAGCTTCATTCGAACCTACCTGGAGCGCGACATTCCGCTGTTCGGCCCGCGCCTGCCCGCGGAGACGCTACGCCGGTTGTGGACCATGCTAGCGCACCTGCAAGGAGGCCTGCTCAACGTGGCGAGTCTTGCCGCGTCGCTCGGCATGGACGTGCGCACCGCGGGCCGCTACCTCGACCTTCTCGTGGACCTCTTGCTCGTGCGCCGCCTGCCCCCGTGGCATACCAACCTGGGCAAGCGCCTGGTGCGTTCGCCCAAGGTCTATGTCCGAGACACGGGCCTCGTGCACGCCTTGTTAGGCATCGGCGACGCAGACGCGCTGTTGAGCCATCCGGTGGTCGGAACCAGCTTCGAAGGCCTCGTCATCGAAAACCTTGCCGCGGCCTCTGGACCCGAAGCGAGCTGTCATTTCTACAGGACGTCTGGAGGTGCCGAAATCGACCTGTTGCTGTCCTTCCCAGGCGGGGAACTGTGGGCCATCGAGGTCAAACGCAATCTAGCGCCCAAGGTGGAGAAGGGCTTTCATTCTGCATGCGAAGACCTGAGGCCCCAAAAGAAGTTTCTGGTGTATCCAGGAAACGAGCGCTGGACGGTAGGAAACGGCGTGGAGGTGCTGGGCCTTGCGGAGCTGTGTGCGGTGGTCGTTGAGACGGTGGGTGCCGCGTGAGCGGAGGACAGCCGCGCTGCTGTCAAGAATGAGCACGCGATTCGTAGCACACCTCGCTCCCTCGACCGGTATATTCCTCGCCCTCGCTCGTGTGCAACACGAAGGGCGACCGGCGTGTCCTCCTGAAGCCCCTCGGGGGAGTGGGAGCCGCAGCGCTCATCGCTCGACAGAAGGTCTACCGTTGCAGTATCGTCGTAGTCCCGATTCTCGCTCGACAACGAGGAC
Organism: uncultured Polyangiaceae bacterium; assembly: GCA_964383995.1. Taxonomy (GTDB): domain Bacteria; phylum Myxococcota_A; class Polyangia; order Polyangiales; family Polyangiaceae; genus CAYLJT01. The sequence continues at coordinate 29,606 of CAYLJT010000004.1, read as the reverse complement.
ATAGCGATCCAAGTGCTTTAGGACTTGTAGACCCGGCTCTTCGGCCGCCCGCGCGCGAGCGCTCGACCGACCAATTTCGGCTAGGATTCACCATGCACGCCATCAAGATCGACACGACCATCGACGAAGCCCTTGCCGCAGCGTTGCCCGCCCTGCGGCCCCTGCTGGGCTCGCGGGTCGAGCTTATCGCCCTGCAGACCGAGTCGTCGCCGCCAACCCGGCGCAAATTGACGCTGGACGAGCTGCTGCTGCACCGTCTCAAGCGCCCCGCCGGCACTCCGTCGGTCACGCTGGAAGACATGGAGCGGGCCAATGTCCAAACGAGCCCGCGAAGAAAGCTCTGGACCTAACAAGCTGTGTGCAGTGGTAGCCGAAGCGGCGAGGGCCCCGCGAGGGTAGACAGGCCACTTCTGTCGAGCGGAGGCGCATCGACTGGTAGCCAAATTCTAGGGCGCCCGCCGCTACCCCGGCATGCGCGGCTACACACGCCCGAACCTCTTCCGAATGCGCCAATTCTACGAGACTTACTGCCGCAACAAGAAAGTCTCACCGCTGGTGAGACAATTGCCGTGGACCCACCACATGATCATCCTCGGGCAGGCGAACCTCCCGAGGCGCGGGAATTCTACATTCTCGCAGCCATCAAGGGTCGTTGGTCATCCAGAGAGCTCGAACGACAGATTGAAACGGGCGCCGCGCTTCGAAGCGCGTCGAGCGCGACGAAAGTGTCACCAGCGGTGACACAAACCCACCCGACCGCCCTGGACGAGTTCAAGAGCGCCTACAGCCTCGAATTCCTCTCGATGCAGGAGGGCCACTCCGAAGCCGACCTGCACGGCGCGTTGCTGCGCAATCTCGGCCGCTTCATCACCGAGCTCGGTCGCGACTTCTGCTTCGTGGGCTCTCAATATCCGGTTCAGGTCGGAAACCAGGACTTCGCGATCGACCGCAGCGCGGAACGAAGCGGCGGCGATGACGGCCGCGCTTTCGCCCTGAATCTCCCTGGTTTTTTGCCTCTCACCCGCCCCGCTCAAGGCGATTCGCAGATGAAGAAGAACGGGCTCTCGCAGGGCTCGTCGTTCCAGCCCTTTTCTGGGTAGAAGCGGTTGAGCTGGGTGCAGTCTTCGGCCCCTCCCGCGTCGTTGGGCTCGCCGGGGGCCCAGCCGTCGTAGGAGAAGGGACTGCCACTCTCCCATACGAACTTACCCTCCACCGCCTGGTCGTTCAGGCCTATCCACCACTTTTCGTTGGAGACGGTGTTGGCCGTGTCGAAGGCGAAATCGTCCTCGGATTTGCTGCCGATGCTCAACATTTGGACGCCCGCGTCTTCGCAGGTGGCTTGCGCTTCGGGCCAGCTCAGGTGGGTGTCGCAGAAGTAGTAGGTGTGGCCTGCGAACGTCGCGTGCAAGCAATCGCAGAGCACCGCGCCGCCGTTGTCGATCTGACCATCGCAGTCGTCGTCCAGGCCATTGCAGACCTCGGGGGAAGGTTGCGCGTTGGGCACACAGGACAGGATCCCCGCTGCGCATGACGTGGTGCCCTGACCACATACGCCTGCCTGACCGGTGCCGCAGGCTTGACCTCCGCCTGGATTGCCCTCGTCGATCTGACCATCGCAGTTGTCGTCGAAGCCGTTGCAGGTCTCGGGCGCGCCGCAACCACCCGTGCCGTCGCCGCCGTTTCCACCCTCGCCTCCCGCACCCTGGGCGCCTGCGCCCCCTTGGCCGTCGCCTCCCGCTCCGCCGCCGCCGGCCTCGTCGGCAATCTCCAGACCTAGGGTGAGCGAGGAGCGCGCGCCGCACGCGGCGGTGGCCGAGAGCACACTTGCAACGAAGAGGACGGAGCGCGCGCGCACGATGGGACCATGGTAACCCGAGCCGCGAGCGATGGGCATACGAACTGACGAGGACCCCGGACTTCGGCTAACGCAGTTCGATCACCCTTGCATCGCGGCGAAAAATCGTCAGTGTGCGGATCGTCGTCGCGGCATCGTCGCCAACGACCTACGCCATCGTGCACCACGACCCACCCACCGAGGCCATCGATCGATCCACTCCCTCGGACGGCCTTTCTGGCCCCGATGGGCTGCGGGGCTCGGCGCCTCCTGACGACGCGGTGGTCTCGGCGGCACCTCCGGCGGAAGCCCTCGATGCGGTGCTCGCGGCGGCGCTCGAAGAAACAGCAGCCGACCTTGGGGCCATCGCGGCGGGGGAGCGGTCGAGCTACTCGCTCGTTGCACAGCGCCTGCGCAACGGAGAACGCGCGGTCGATCTGGAGCAGCTCGCGTCCGACACGGTGATCGTCGACGCGCTCGGTGGACAGGCGATCGTGTGCGTCGAAGACGTGGCTGGGCACCTCCGTTATCGGTTCCGCCCTTCCCTCGTGGAGCAACGTATTCGGGCCGTCGCGTGCGTGCCAATCTCCATTGGCAGGCGCGTCGTCGGCGCGCTGTACGTCGCGCGCAGGGAGCCCCCTCGCTCCTTCGACGCGGACGATCTGAAGCGGCTGCAGGCCCTCGCGGCGCGCGCCGTGCCCTTCATCGTCGAGCTTCGTTTACCGGGTGATTCGACGTCTGCCCTCGACGCGCTGCTCGGCGACTCACCGCGCATGGTCGAGCTACGGCGACGCATCGAAAAGGTAGGTCCGACGGATCTGGCGGTGCTCGTCACGGGGGACACGGGGACTGGCAAGGAGCTGACGGCGCAGGCCATTCATGCGGCGAGCCCGCGTCGGAGGCTGCCCCTCGTGGCCGTCAACTGCGCGGCCATCTCAGGCACCTTGCTGGAGGCCGAGCTCTTTGGCTGTCGCAGGGGAGCGTTCACGGGGGCCACGGCCGATCGCGTCGGACGCATCGAGGCGGCGCAGGGCTCGACTTTGTTCCTTGACGAGATCGGCGACATGCCCCTCGGCATGCAGGCGGCCTTGCTCCGCGCGTTGCAGGAGAAAGAGGTCGTCCGGCTCGGTGAGAATACGCCCCGTTCAGTGGATTTTCGCGTCATCGCGGCGACCAACAAAGACCTGACAGCGGAGGTTGCCGCGGGGCGCTTCCGGGAAGATCTGCTGTTTCGACTGCGCGAGGTGACGCTCACCTTGCCAACCCTGTCCGAACGTGGAGACGACGTGCTGCTCCTGTCACGGCTGTTCATGAGGCAATGCGAACGGCAGCTCGCCCTCCCCGTACACACCCTGTCGAGCGCCTCCGAGCGTGCCCTGCTCGCGTACAACTGGCCTGGAAATATCCGCGAGCTGCGCTCTACCTTGCGGCGCGCGGTGGTGCTGGCCGACAACCTGGAGCTCAGCCCCGAGGATCTCGGGTTGACGGAGGAAGACGTACCGGAATCGATGGCAAGGCCCACGAGCTCGGACGACGGCGACGACCTTGCCGAGGGGTGCGACGCGGGCGACTCCGAGGACGCGAAACGAGCAGGTGAGGCGGCCGACACGAGCGACCTGGGTGACCTGAGCCGATCCCTCGATCAGGCGCGTGACGCGTTCGTCCTGCGTTATGTCTCGGCGGTGCTCGACAAGCACGGTGGGGATCGGGAGGCCACCGCGTCTTCCTTGGGGGTGAGCATACGAACCTTGTATCGCCTCCTCGGAAACCGCCGCTCGAAGGCCTGACAGGCGCTGACAAGTTTGGCAGTCGAGCGCCAAATTTGACGGTCATTCGCGGCAAACGACGAGCGCGGGGGGTGAGGACCAGAGGCAGCAACGGCCCAAAAATCGTCGTAATTTAGGGGAGTTACCCGAATTTGCGCGGGTTGGTACGGGGCCTGCGAAGGTCTGCTCCCGTGCGTCGGACGGGCCGGCGCAACCTTCCCACTCTTCTGGAGCTCCCATGAGCACGAAATACGCACACGCAGCACACACGGGTCTTGCCCTCTCTCTCCTCGCCCTCATCGGCTGCGGCGGCACAGAAGGCACGACCGGCGGGGATGACGTAGGTACGGGACTTTCGGCCATTGGCGCTGGGCATGTCGGCGGAACCATCTTCGCACCCGTCGCGCTGCAGGCTTCCTGCGACAACGCGGGCGGAGACATGATTCGTCTCCACGGAAGCTTGCTGTTCGACAATATCGCCGTCAAGCTGACCGCGAGCGACACCACGGGCGCCGAGGTCCAGTCGGCGACCGTGTCGGCGACCACCGTCGTGAAGCTCGAAGACATGGAGGTAGCGAAGCAGCCGTCCCTCGGCGGCGTCGGCGGAAACCCGTGGATCTATGTGCAGCTCTTGGATGGATCCGGTGTCGCTGTCTCGGACGAACTGCTGCTCGGTCGTTGCGTCCAAGGCTTGGAAGAGTCGCCCCTCGCCCTGACCTTGCCGGTGGGCGTCGATGTCCAGGTGGACGCGGGCGTCTGCTCGGTGGACACCGACAAGCACGTGACCGTCGAGGGCGCGTTGTCCTTGACCGGCCTCATGGCGAAGGTGCGCCTCGCCAACGATCTGACCGGTACGCATGTGGCGGAGCTAACCTCCGAGACCACGATCGCGATTCTGCCGGACGGTGCCTCGGTGACCTTGGAAGGTGACCCTGCGCTCGGCACCACGGAGGAGGAGCCTGCCTCGTACGAGCTCGACCTCCGCGTGGTCGACGGCAACGGAGACACGCTCTCGAATCAGGTCTCCCTCGGCACCTGCGAAGCGCTGCCCGAATGATCGACGCGAGGGTCTGAGGTGTTGGTCTCCGTCATCGGCCTCGTCCGCTGACGGAGGCCACCTGGGCAGGCCTCGCCGTACACCTGTAATCCAGCTCCCGGCGCAACGCTCTGCTCCGTATCCCATTCCTTGACCCCCAATTGGAGGATCCCATGTCCAATGTTGCTCCCACGCTCGTTGACGTCGAAAGCCAAAACGGGAACCTTGTCATTCCCGAGCTGAGGCCCCTCTCCGTCCGCTGCTACGGACAGAGTGACGTGGGGCGCGTGCGCGAAACGAATGAGGACCAATTCCTGATCGCCTCCCTCGAAAATACGCTCCACGTCGGGCAGTCCACGCTGCACCCGCGTGGGACCCAACAGGGCGACGCGCAGGGAATGTTGTTCGTCGTCGCGGACGGCATGGGCGGCGCGGCAGGCGGGGAAGAGGCGAGCGCGCTGGCGGTCGTGGAGGTGGAGCGCGCCTTGATGGACACCATCGCGGAGGTGCTCGGGCGCAGCCACGGCATCGGGATGGGCGTCTTCGACGAGCTTCGCTCGGCGCTCTCGCGGGCGGACGCGCGCGTGCGCGACGAGTGGCGAACGCGACCGGCTTTGAAGGGCATGGGCACGACCTTGACGCTTGCGTTCGTCAAGGGCTCCCAGGTCGTCATCGCCCACGCGGGCGACAGCCGTTGCTACCTCAACCGCGGTGGCATGCTCTACCAGCTCACGCGGGACCATACGCTCGTCAACGACATGGTTTTGCGGGGCTTGATCAGCCCCGAAAGCGCCAACGAGCACGAACTGCGTCACGTGGTGACGAACGTGGTCGGCGGCCTGACCGCAGGGGTGGCTACCGAAGTGCACAAGCTCAGCCTCTTCCCCGGAGACATCCTGCTTTTATGCACCGACGGCTTGACCGAGACGGTGTCCGACGAGGACATTTGCTCGATCCTGAACGAGCGGCTGGATCCGAAGACGACCTGCCAGAACCTCATCGATCGAGCCAACGCTGCAGGGGGCGATGACAACGTCACGGTGGTGGTCGCCCAATACACGGACCGCCGACGTCATTTGGTGAGCGTTTAGATCTTGCGCGGCCGGGCCTCCATTGTTTCCCACACGAGGTCCGGACCGTACTAGCCTCCGCCCATGTTTCGCCCCCACGCCCTTCGCGCGGCCTCCCTCTCCCTGTTGGCCGCCGCGGCTTTCGGCTGCAACCACGCGACTCCGCAGACCACCGACGCCACGCCCGAAAAGTCGACCGCCAGCGCGACCACCAGCGGCCCCTCCTTGGAGCTGTTCGTGATGTCCCAGTGCCCCTACGGGGTCGAAGCGGAAAACGGCGTGATCGCCGCGCAAAAGCAGCTCGGCGGGGCCCTGAACGTGCGGCTCGCCTTCATCGGATCAGGGAAGGCCGGCGCCCTCGAATCGATGCATGGCCCCGACGAAGTGAAGGGCGACTTGGCGCAGATTTGCGCGCAGAAGCTGGCCCCGACCAAGGTCTTGGAGCTCGTCGCGTGCATGAACCAAAACCCGCGCGGGGTCGGCGAAAATTGGCGGGACTGCGCCGCCAAGCACGACATCGACGGCGCGGCCCTCGCGGCCTGCACCGAGGGTGCGATGGGTCAGGAGCTGCTCGCCGCATCCTTTGCGGAGGCCGACAAACGCGGGGCCACCGGCTCACCTACCATCTTCCTCGCTGGCAAGCCCTACGAGGGCGGGCGTAAGGGTCGTGACTTCGCGCGCGCAGCTTGCGACGCCGCGAGCCCGAAGCCCGCCGCCTGCGCGAGCCTGCCCACGCCACCAGCGGTGCATGCCATCTTCCTCGGAGACAAGCGTTGCAAAGAGTGCAGCATGGAAGGCCTGGAGCCACGCCTGCGCGGGGAGCTCGGCGGTCTGGTCGTGGAGCGCATCGACTACGGAACCGACCAAGGCAAGGCGCTCTTCGAAGAGCTGCACAAAGAGAACGCCATGCTGCTGCTCCCCGCCGTGCTGTTCGGCGCCGACGTCGAGAAAGACACCGACGGTTATGCCGAGCTCGAGCGCTTCTTGATGCCCATTGGAAAGTACAAGGCCCTGGCCATCGGAGGGCAGTTCGACCCCACGGCGGAGATTTGCGGAAACGGCGGCGACGACGACGGCGATGGCGCGGCCGACTGCGACGACAAAGACTGCAAGGCGGAGAAGGAGTGTCGCGAACTGACACCCAAGACCCTCGACCTGTTCGTGATGTCCCAGTGTCCCTACGGCGCACAAGCGATGATCGGCGTACAGCCGGTGGTCGAAGCGCTGGGCAAGGACATCACCCTCGACGTCCACTTCATCGGCGACTCGAAGGGCGGGGAGCTCCACTCGTTGCACGGGCCCGCCGAGGTCGCCGAGGACATGCGCGAGCGCTGCGCCGTCGAGAAGTACCGCGCAAAGCACCAGTTTGTGCGCTATTTGTCGTGCCGGAGCGCGAACTATCGGAGCAGCGACTGGGAGCCCTGCGCCAAACAGGCCGGCATGGATCCGAAGGTGATCCAGGCCTGTGTGGACAAGGACGGAAAACGCCTGTTGGAGAAGGACTTCGCCCTGGCGAACAGCTTGCACGTCGACGGTAGTCCGACCTTTCTGGTGAACAACCGGAGGGAGTTCAACGCCGTCGAGCCCTCGGACATTCAGGCCCAATATTGCACCGACAACCCGGGTCTCTTGGGCTGCAAGACGGCCCTCGCCAAGGCCCCGGCGTCCGAGACAAATCCGGGCCAGCAGAAGGACTCCTGCAACTGACGCGGGGCCCGATGGCGCGCGCCGCGACAATCCCCCACCTGCCCGCTCTGGACGGCCTGCGTGGTCTGGCGGTCGTCGGCGTGTTGTTCTTCCACGCGGGCTACCTCAAGGGTGGCTACCTCGGCGTCGACCTGTTCTTCGTGCTCTCGGGCTACCTCATCACATCGCTTTTGCTCGCCGAGCAGCGGGCTACCCAGACCATCGACCTCAAGGCGTTCTGGACGCGGCGAGCGCGGCGGCTGCTCCCCGCGGCCCTCCTGGCCGTGACGCTGGTGGCCGGGTACACCGCCGCCTTTGCAGCCCCCGAGGACGTGGCGCGCATACGGGCCGACGGCTTGGCGACCCTGGGCTACGTGGCCAACTGGCATGCGATCGTTGCTGGTCAAAGCTATTGGGCGCTGTTCGCGGCACCCTCGCCGCTGGAGCACACCTGGAGCCTTGCCATCGAAGAGCAGTTCTATGTGGTCTGGCCCCTCGTGGTGTTCGGGGCGCTCCGCCTGTTCAAGGGCTCGACGCGGGCCCTCTTCGGCATTTGCACGACGTTGGCCGTGGCGTCGGCCATCGCCATGGTGATCCATTACTACCCGGAGAGCACCTCCCGCGCGTACCTCGGCACCGATAGCCGCGGTGGGTCGATCTTGGTCGGTGCGGCCCTGACCTGCATTCGGCCTCCGCACCTACCCTTCACGAGCGCCCCCGGGCTGCGCTGGCTCGACGTGCTCGGGGGCATCTCGCTTTTAGGGCTCGCCGTCGCCTGGGGCTACCTGGAAGGGAGCGACGCCTTCCTCTACCACGGCGGTTTTTGGCTGACCGAGGGCCTGGTGGCGATCCTGATCCTGTGCGCCACCCAGGGTGAAAAGAGCTTCATCGCAAGGCTGTTTGCGTTCAAGCCGCTGGTCTGGATGGGCCTCGTCAGCTATGGCGTCTACCTGTACCACTGGCCGATTTTCGTCCTGCTCACGAAGGAGCGGGTGGGCCTTGACGGTTGGAGCCTTACCTTGGCAAGGTTCGCGGCGACCCTCGGCGTGGCCCTCGCGTCTTACCGTGGGCTGGAGCAACCCATCCGCAAGCGCGGTCTACCCTTCGGGCGACCGCTCGTCGTCGTGCCGTCGGCGTTTGCCCTGGTGACATTGCTTCTTTGGGCAGGCACGCGGGAGAAGCCGGTGCCGCCTCCCGTGGCGGTGGCGGCCGTGCCGGGCGCCTACCCATGGCGCCCTGCCAAAGACTTTCCAGCGCAAGAGCTGCTGAAACCGGGGACGGTGAAGGTCCTCGTGGTAGGGGACTCGGTGGCCATCGCGCTCGGCGACAAGCTGCGCGCGGTGGAGGACGGCGGCCTCGCCGTCGTGGCGCAACGCGGCGTCGGCGATTGCAGCATCCTCGAGGGAACCTTACCCACCAAATCGTTGACCAACACCCCCCACGACGGCGGCGATTGCGCGGCCCATTGGCAGAGCGACGCGGCCGAGCTGCGACCGGACGTCACGCTCGTCGTCTTGGGAGGCGGCTTCTTCGCGCCTGTTCAGGTGGAGGGTAGATGGCAGCGCCCTTGCGAAGAGGGCTGGGCCCGGGCCTACGGCGCGGAGGTGGAGAAGGAGCTTTTGGCGCTCGGTCCGGCGGCAGGTAAGATCGTCCTGGTCAAGGTCCCCTACCCCGTCGGCAACTGGACGGGCGCCGCGCCCCACGAGCGGGTCGATTGCTTCAACGCGACCCTCCTGGAGGCGTCCCAGCGGGTGGGAGCCATTGCGACCCTCGATCTCTTGTCCGAGCTCTGCCCCCAGGGGAGCTGCGTCCTGGACAGCGAAGGGGCCGCCATTCGGCCCGATGGCCTCCACTTCTTGGGCCCCGGAGCGGACGCCACGGCGCGTTGGGTGCGAGACCGGCTGGTTGCGCTGGCCGTGGCAAGGTAGTAAACTGGCGGTCGGCTTGATAACGCACAAGCTCGAACCCGACAGCCTTTCCCGCGCCGAGCTCGACCAATTCTTGGAGCGCGGTTGGTACCGCATCGGCAGGGCGATGATCACCACCGACTACCTGGTGAACGAGGGGAAGCTGCGCTCGACGATCTGGACGCGGGCGGACCTGCGCGCACACCAATGGAAGCCCTCGCTGCGCAAGCTCATGGCCAGAAATGGCCGCCGTTTTCGGGTCGAGGTGGGCCCGTTGCGGCTCGACGACGCCCACGAGGCGCTCTACCAACGGTACCGGGCGATGTTGGGCGGAGCGCGCATGGAGACCCTCGACGGCGTGCTGGGAGGGGAGGAAGGTCGGCGCCTGTTCGACACGCGTGAGGTCAGCATCTACCTGAACGATGCGCTGGTCGCGTTCTCCTGGTTCGACGTCGGGGAGACCAGCGTCGAGAGCCTGATCGGCGTCTACGATCCGGACCACCGCAAGCACGGCCTCGGGTTTTACACCATGCTCGTCGAAATGGCCTACGCCGCCGAGCAAGGCATGCGTTTTCACTATTCCGGCTACGTGCTGAGCGAGCCGTCCAACCTGGACTACAAGAGGCGCGTCGGCCCCCTCGATTACCTTGATCCGACGTCGGGGAGATGGCTCCCCGAGCTGCCCTTTCCTCAAGGCGAGTCGCCCGCGGAGATCCTCCGACGGAGGCTGGGCGACGCCGCTCGGGAGCTTTCGGAGGTCGGTCTACCCGTCCTCTGCGTCTACAACTCTGCCCTGCAAATTCCAGGCGTTCGCGAGCGCATCCCCGCTTGCACCGTCGAGCCGATCTTGCTTGTGTGCGCTTCGCCCGGCCGTTCGTCAGGGATCTTGGTCACGTGGAGTCAGGCGCGGATGCAGTACGTGCTTTTCGGCGGAGCACCGCTGCATTTCGTCACCCGGAACGAGGAGGAGGACGAACAACCGTCGCACATCCACCTCTTCGCCGTCCATCAAGAGCTGAGCGAGCACGAGACCGTGCCCGAGGTGGTGTCCCAGGTCGGGGCTTACCTGCAGTTGATCGAGCTCGCGCACGAGGCCGGGTAGCCTGCGCCGAGCGCCTTCGGCTACGCGGCGAGGAGATTGATTCGATACTGGAGGTAGACCGGGCCAAGCAGGACGGTCGCGAACATTTTCAGGGGCTCGTCGCGGCCGATCGCGCGGAGGTGTGCGTCGAGAGCGCGGTGAGCCCGAATACTTACCACGACGACCATGACCGTGGCGGCCAGCCCGAGAGGAGCGGCCACGCGCGCCAAAACCTCGGCATACGGGACCAGCCAGCGCGTCGCTTCGAGCTGCGTAGGGTCGTGGGTCACCGTGTCGAGCATTTTGGAGACGCTCCCGACCCCGAGCAGGATCATCGCCAAGATAGCTTCGAGGCGACCCATTCGCACCCGACCTTCCAGGCTCTCCAAGAACTCGCGGCGCAGCAGGAACCAGGCAGGAACGGCCAAGCCCATCGTGACCATGGAGGCGCCTACCAACAAGAGCACGCTCATGCGCTGTTGGGCATAGAGGGGCACGAGGGGCGGCGTGGGGCTCGGAGGCTCGGTCATCCGCGGGTCACCTTAGCGCGGATTCTGGGCCTCGTGCTTCGATTCTTGGGGTAAGCTCGCGCGTCGATGCGCACCGTAGAGCACCGCGTGCCCAACGACGACGGTTGGGAGCTCTCTCTTTTCCAGACCTGGAACGAAGACCGCTTCGATCCCGAAAGGCCCCCCGTCGTGATCGTGCCGGGCTACGGCATGAGCTCGTTCATCTTCAGCTACCATCCGAGCGGTTCTTCCCTGGAAGGGTTCTTGGCGGACCGGGGCTTCGAGGTCTGGCGCGCAGACCTCAGGGCCCAGGGTAGCTCCAAGCCATTTGGTGTGGGCGGCGGGCGCAACATCGACGATTTTCGTCTGTACGATCTGGCCATGACCGACCTCGACGTGGCCATCGAAGCGGCCCTCGACCGCACGAAGACCCATGCCTCCAAGGTGAGCGTGATCGGCGCCTCGCTCGGCGGCACCATCCTGTTTACGCACGTCGTCTTGAAGGCGAATCACCGCATTGGGCGCATGGTGGCCATCGGCAGCCCGCTCCGCTGGGTCCGCGTTCACCCCGTGCTGCGTGCGGCGTTCGTGTCTCCGACATTGGTAGGTTTGGTGCGTCTGCGCGGCACGAGGCAGCTCGCGGAGGTCCTCTTGCCGCGCCTCGCGCGCCACCTTCCCTGGGTCCTCTCGGTCTACATGAACCCCAACCTGACCGACGTGTCCGCGGCGAGCGAGATGGTGCGGACCGTGGAAGATCCGAATCGCTTCATCAACCGGGAGATCGCCACCTGGATGCGCAACAAGGACCTGATCGTCCACGGCGTGAACGTGGCCCAGGGCCTCTCTGATGTCAGGGTGCCGCTCCTGTCCGTCATCGCCAACAAGGACGGTATCGTGCCGCGGGATACGGCCGCCTACGCCCACGAGGCGATCGGCACCCAAGAGAAGCAGTTGTTGGAAGTGGGCAGTGACACCATCGCGATGGCGCACGCCGACATGTTCATTTCGCGCGAGTCCGAGGAGCGCGTGTTTCTACCCGTTGCTCGCTGGCTGGAGCTCAGCGGCACATCGAGATGATCATACCTTCCAGGATGGCGTCGGCAGGACGGCGAGAGCCTTTGAGGGCCAGGTCGGTCTCCGCCAAGATCGACAGCCACTTGTCGATGGTGCCCTTGGGCATGCCGCGCAGTGTTTGCTGCACGTCGCGCGCGCGAAACGGCGGTACGCCGGCGCGTTGAGCGGCCTCACTGGGCCCTTCGCCGTTGCGAATGGCAGACTCGAACTTGACGAGCTGCCTTACCGACCAGCTCACCGCGCCCAATAGCTTCAGGCCTCCATCCCGTTGGTCGTAGACCTCGGCCAACATGCCTAACGCCTTGTCGAGACGGCGCGCGGACAGGGCGTCGAGGAGCTCCCAAACGGTGCTCTGGCGGACGCGCGTCACCACCTTGGCGACCGCTTCTTCGGTGATGGGCGCCCCAGGACCGACATACAGCGAAAGCCGCTCCACGGCGTCGTCGACACAACCCAAGTCGGGGCCGGACATTTCGGCCACCATCTCGGCCACGTCGGACGGGATGCTGTGCCCGCGCTTCTTGGCGGCGGCGTGGATGAAGCCCGGCAGGGCCTTGCGCGCCAGGGGCTCACAGCCCACCACGTAGTCGCGTTTTTTTGCGTCGGTGACGAGGCGCCGGGAGCCATGGAGCTTGGTGGCGACGAGCACCATGACCGTGCTCGGAGAGGGGGCCTTGGCGTATTCGGCGAGGATGTCGAGGGGCTTGGCGTCCTTGGCGGAGCTACCGCCGTCGCCGTCGTCGTCGCCCGCTTTCTTGGGCTCCCACCGTTCCAAACCGCGCACCAGGACGAAGCGTCGAGGGGCCATCATGGGCAGCATTTTGGCCGCCAACATGACCTGCTCGGCGCTCACCTCCTGGGCCATGAACTTGTCGTCGTTGAACCCCGCAATGCCCCCCTTCTGGGCCGATATCCGCAGGGCTTCGACGACCCTGTGCACGAGCAGCTGCTCTTCGCCGAGCACCAGGTAGACCGGCTTCAGGGCGCCAGACTCGGCCTCGCTGATGGCTTGTTCGGGCGTCATGGCTCAGAGGACTTCGAACGGCCGAACGGTCGCGTCAAGCGTGCTGCTTTGGACGGTCACGGGCTCAGGAGCGCGAGCTCTTGCGCGGGCGGGGCAGACGGTAGGTCTCGATGCGCGACACCAGGGTTCGGCGCGAAATACCCAGTAAACGCGCGGCTTTTGTTTGATTTCCAGCGCAACGGTCGAGGGCATCCATGACGCGCTGGCGGTCTTCCACGCTCGGACCGCGCTGCGTGGGAGGCGCCTCGCTGTCTCTGCGGTCGGTCGGCGGAACCAACGTTTCTGCGCCCTCGAAAGCCGGTCCGGCGGAGGTCGCGAGGGCGCCCCGTGTGGAGGGCGTCGGCCGCGGAACCGTGGGCGGTGGCGCGGGGATGCCGCGCTGTGTCCAGGTCGCCGGGTCGTTGCGCGGCGGAGGCCTGGAGAGCAGCGTGGCCTCCATTTTTTCGACGGGGAGGTGCTCGTTGGTGATGTCGCCGCCTTCGGCCAGCAAGACCGCACGCTCGATGACATTGCGCAGCTCGCGGATGTTACCCGGCCAGCGATAGCGCTTGAGCAAGGCCAGCGCCTCGGGAGACACACGGGGCTTACGCGCCCCCTTGAGGCTCCTCATGGCTTGGTCGATGAAGGCCGAGACCAAACTGTCAATCTCGTCGAGGCGCTCGCGGAGCGGCGGAATAACGATGCTGATGCCATTGAGGCGGAAAAACAGGTCTTGACGGAAATTGCCTTGCTCGACCTCGGCCTCGAGATCCCGGTTGGTGGCGGCCAAAAAGCGGACATCGATGGACCGGGGCCTCACCGCGCCGACGCGGTAAACCTGGCGCTCTTCGATGACGCGAAGGAGCTTGACCTGGATGGCCATGGGCAGCTCGCCCACCTCGTCGAGGAACACGGTGCCGCCGTGCGCGCTCTCCAAAAGGCCTTGTTTGGCCTGCAAAGCCCCAGTGAACGCGCCTCGCTCGTGACCGAACAGCTCGCTTGCCAGCAGGCTCTCGGAGAGGGCCGCGCAGTTGAGCCCCAGGAAGGGCTTGTCGCGGCGCGGCGACTCGCGGTGGATGGTGCCCGCGAGGACCTCTTTGCCGACGCCCGTTTCGCCCAAGATGATGACGCTGATGGTGCCGACGGCGATGCGTTGAACGAGCCGTTCGATGCGCTTCATCGCGCCGTCGGGGACGACGATGGCGCCCTGGGAAATGGCGGGCTTTTCGTCGCGCGCGCCGTCGCAAGCGCGGGCCAAGATGACCTCCGGCGAGGTGCCGTCGCGGGGGAAACAACCCACGCCGATACGGGGCTTGGCGTGTTTGTCTTCGAGGCGCGCGCCGATGCGTTTGGCGATTTCTTCGGCGCGCTCGGCCGAGGTATCGAGCAGCAGCACCTCGTACTCGCCGGGGCCGTAGTTGGCGATGACATCCACCACGCGCAACTGCAGGCTGAGGATCTCTTGAACCGCCGCCGGATCGAGGGTGCTCTCGGCGTGGATGCGCAGCACCGCGAAGCTGCCGCGGGTGCCCTCGGCGCGCACGCACTCGTCTTCGAGGCGCGCTTCGAAGGCGCCGTGAGAGAGCACGCGGCGCGGTCTGCGCGAAGCGACACCGCGCTGCACGATGAGCGTCGTGGACCCCGCGTCGATGGCGTCGCCCGGGCGCACCTCGACGGTTTGATTGGGCGCGAGCTGTTGATCGCGCACGCGCACGCCGTTGGCGCTGCCGAGGTCTTCGAGGAGGATCTTCGGCCCGATGTGCAACACGACGTGGCGCCGCGAAATCAAGGGATCGTCGATACACACGTCGGCGCGTTCGGAGCGGCCGATCAGCACGTCGCCGCGGTCGGGCAAGGCGTGCATCGCGTACACACCTTCGCCGGCCACGAGCAAGCGCAGATGCCGACGCTCGGCGCTGTCGGCACGAATAATCTCGGTGTCTTCGGTCTTGTCGTCGTCGAGCAAGGTCGAGCCGGGCCGGAGGATAACACGGCGACAATTGCGACCAGCGAAGGAAGCTCGCGCGGGGGTGCCGCACAACGCCCGTGAGCGGCCGCAAATCGCCTCGCGAAGCACGCGGCCTGGGGCACGTCGATGGTGCTATCGCGAGCGCTGTGCACTAGGCTTGCGCGCGTGATGGCCTTCATCAAAACCGGTCTCCTCGCGGCTGCCCTGGGGCTCGCCCTGTTCACGCAGGTGGGCTGCGCGACGGTAGAACCTTGGGATCGGGGCAAATTGGCGAAGCCGAAGATGGCGCTCGACCCGGACCCCTTGGCGTCCCAGCTCGAAACGCATGTCTACAACTACCGCGAAGGAGCGACCGGCGGCTTTGGCTCCGTCGGCGGTGGTTGCGGGTGCAACTGAAACTTCGCCACGTTTTCCCGCTAATTTCCGCGGTCTTCGTGTTCGCGGGCGGGCTTGGTGCGGCCTCGGCCGAGCCCACCGTCACGGCGGACGGTCGCACGAGCTACTACCAGGACACCGACGAAACGACGATCAGCACCACCGTCGTCGCGCTGAGCGGCAAGCCCATCGATGAGCTCACCATCTGGGGGCACTACCTCGCCGACATCGTCTCGTCGGCCTCCGTCGACGTGGTCTCGGCGGCCACCGATCGCTGGACCGAGACGCGCCACGAGGGCACCTGGGGCGCGGCTTATTACGACGGCACCAACACCGTGGGCGGCGGTTACACCTACTCGGTCGAGCACGACTGGCGCTCCCACACGGGCAGCCTCGCCGTGTCCCATGACATCCTGAATCACACGATAACCCTCGGCGCGAGCGGCTCTTTCACCGCGAACGACATCGGCCGCGCGGGGGACGCCAACTTCAAGCGCGACGGCGTGCAAGGCTCGGGCGGCCTCAGCGCTTCCTTTGTCCTGACGCGCACCGACCTCGTGAGCGTCGCCTACACGTTCGTGTACATCGACGGCTACAACGCCAGCCCCTACCGCTTCGTGCGCTTCAAGGACCCGTCATCCGCGGTGCTCGTCGGCGGGCCGGAGAACGTGCCCGACGTGCGCATACGGCACGCGGTCGGCGGCCTGTGGAACCACCACATGTTTCACGACACCGTGCTGCGCACGCAGCTCCGCGCCTACGGCGACGACTGGGGCATCCTGTCGTTGATGGGCGGGACCGAATACGTGGTCGGTCTGTGGAAGCTGGAGCTCGGGGCGTTCGTGCGCGGCTACCTGCAAACGGGCGCGAGCTTCTACCAGGACACCTACGACCAACGGTACGAGTTCATGACCGCCGATCGGGAGCTATCGAGCTTCTTCGACGTGTTCGGCGGCGGCCGCGTCGCCTTCCACAGCGGCATCGTGGGTCCCTTCGAAGACGTGCACGCGGAGCTCAAGCTCACGGGCTTCACGTTCTATTTCTCGGAGTTCGAGCGGCTCCCCGAGCGGCAAGGCTTCATCGCCGATCTCGCGTTGGGGGTAGGCCTATGAAACGCCATCTTCTTCGCACGTTGTTGGGCGCCGCGGCGACCCTGGTTGGGGCGCTGACGCTGGGCTGCCAGGACCTCACGGCGACGGCCCCTTTGCCCGAGCTCGACAAGCCGTACTTCGATTGCAAGGTGCAGCCGGTGCTCACGAAGTCGTGCGCCATGCTCGCGTGTCACGGCACCGAAAAGCGGTACTTTCAGGTGTTTGCTCGCAACCGCATGCGCTTTGGCCTGCCCGAGAGCCAGCGCAACGACTTCATGCTCGACGAGGAGCGCGCCATCAACTTCGAGATGGCCCGGGGCTTCGTGGACCGCGGCTCGCCCGAGACGAGCTGGCTGCTCTTGAAGCCGCTGGAGATGTCGGCGGGGGGCTACTTCCACGGCGGCGAAGAGCTCTTCAAGCGCGGCAACGTGTTCCACGACCTCGAAGACCCCGACTACAAAGTGCTCGCGGCGTGGGTGAACGGCGAAAAGGAGGATCCCGCATGCAAAGAGATCGGCGCCGATCAGTAGCGGCTGCGGCGGCCTTCGTCGTCGGCCTCACGCCGAGCGTCGTTTGGGCCTACCACGCCGGCGACACCTTCGAGAAACCGCCCGGCGCCGGGGGCGCGGGGAGCGTCTACTACGCGGGCGTCGAGCTGGAGCACGGCTGGGATTGCACGCTTTGCCACGAGAATCCTCCGCGCACGGTCGACCTCGGGGTGACCATCGATCCCCCGCTCGCCCCCGGTGGCAGCTATGCCCCGGGGCAGGTGTATTCGTTTGAGGTTCAACTATTAAACGAGCACGCGGGGCTCAACAGCGCGCTCTACAACTTCAACTCGATCGTGGTCGAGGTGGTGGATCGACAGGGCTTTCAGTCGGGTAAATTCGATGGCTTCTCGTCGACCGACTTCGTGCAGCCCTACAACGCGACGCTGCTCTACGGGCGGCCCCCGAGCCCCAACGTGACTTCGTGGAGCTTCCGTTGGACGGCTCCCGACGCGGGCGCCGGGCCGGTGTCGATCCACTTGGCCGCGCTCGACGGCGACGGCGCATCGACAAGCACCGACTCGACCGCCACGACCGATCCCTACGGCGACGACTTCGTGACGAAGGTCTACCGCTTGACGGAGGGAGGAGCGCTCGCCCAAAGGACCCCCGCACGACGCGAAACTGCGGCGTTTGCCGCGGGTTTGCTGGTGCTCGTGCTGCTTCGTAAGCGGACCGTCGGGGCCCTCACGGGCTCGAGCCAGGTGTGAGCACGAGCGCCTCGTACACGGCGCGCACGCGCTCCGTCACGTCGCGGTAACGCGCGAGCAGCTCGGCCACCGCCGCGGTGCCCGGTCGATCACGCAGGCCCATGCGGCGCGCGAGGGGAGCCAGCCCAGGCGCGCGCTCTTCGAGCAAATGGGCGGAGTCCGCGTGCACGATGCGGATGCGCTCTTCGAGCTCACGGAGGAAGGCGTAGCCATCGCGCAGCACATCGGCGTGGGCCGTCGCGAGGTAGCCCCGCTCCGCCAAGGCATCGATGGCGAGACGCGTATCGGTGGTCCGTACCGCGGGGTCGGCACCGTGGACCATTTGCAGGAGCTGCACGCAAAACTCCACATCGGCCAGGCCGCCTCGGCCGAACTTCAAGTCGTAGCGACCCCGTCGCTCGCTGCCGAGCTCGACCTCCATGCGCACGCGCACACGGTGGATCTCGCGAGCAAGCTCCGTGAGGCTCACGGCGCCTTCGTAGGCCGTGCGATGGGCGATCCGCATCGCGCGCTCGCCGAGGGCGAGGTCGCCGGCGCAGCAGCGCGCGCGGAGCAGCGCGAGGCGCTCCCAGGTCGCCGCGCCGACGCGCTTCGCATCGGCGTTTTGGCCCTGCCCGTGGTAGCGCGCGAAGGCCTCGATGGAGGTGACCAAGAGGCCCTGCGAGCCCGAGGGCCTGAGGCGCGTATCGAGCTCGTAGCCCGGGCCCGCCGCGTGCGAGGTGGAGATGAGGCGAATGATGTGGCGCGCGGCGCGCGAAGCCTCGGCGGCCACATCGGCGTGGGCGCCGAGCGCGGCCGGGTCGTAAAGAAAAATCACGTCGAGGTCGGAGCCGTAACCCACGTCGCGCCCGCCGAGCTTGCCCATCGCGAGCACGGCGAGGCCGTGCACGGCCTCGCCCAACGGCACGCCGAGCACATGCCGCGTGGCCGCTTCGAGGCTGGCGTCGGCCAACGCGGTGAGCGTCGCGGTGGCCGCGCGGGTCGGAATTTCGCTGGCGAGGTGGCCGAGCCCGACGCGCACCGTGACGCGCGCCTTGGCGCGACGCAGGCTTGCAACGAAGCTCTCGTCGGGGTCGTCGTCCGAGACAGGCTCACGCGCGGCTTCATCGATCTCCGAGCGCGCCAACGCCGCCGAGGGCAAGGCGCGATCGAAGAGCACAAGGTCCCCGAGCTCGGGGTGTCCCGCCACTGCGTCGCCGATGAACGCGCTCGCGCCCAGCGCCTCGACCAGGCGCCGCACGGCCTGCGGGCGGTCGCCGACCAGACGAACGTAGACGCCGGGCTGACCGAGCCGCGAGAAGAAGACCTTGATGTAGCGTGCCGCTTGCTCGGGATCGGCGGCGTCGGCGATGGCATCGAGCAAGGTCTCCGCGAGGGCCGGGTAGCGCTCACGCGAACAAACCCCGAACGAGCCGTCGGGATGGCGCGAGAGGTCGAACAGATCGCGGGCCATTTGATCGGCGCGCGCGGCGTGATCGGGGGCGGTCGGAAAGACGCCTGTACGCTGGATGGCCTCAGCGAAGTTGTCTCGGTCACCACCATCGAGCGCCGCCAACACCTCGGTCCAGCGGCTGACCGGGGGCGGCCCATCCGGCAAGAGCGACGCGAACCGCTCGGCGACCCGCGCGCGGTGAGCGTCGATGTCTCGGACAACGTCCTCTTGCGTCGCAAAACCAAGGGCCCTTGCGATGCGCGTCAGCTCCGGCCCTTCGGCGGGAAGCTCGTGGGTTTGAACGCCGCTCGCCACTTGCACCGCGTGCTCTGCGCGCCGCAGCGCGAGGTACGCCTCGGTCAGATCCCGCGCCTCGCGATCGGTCACGTAGCCGGTCGCGCGCAGCTTTCGCAGGGCCGAGAGCGTGCCGCGCGCTCGCACCCGCGCCTCGCGACCGCCCCAAATGAGCTGCAAGCTCTGCACAAAGAACTCGGCCTCGCGAATGCCGCCCTTGCCGTGCTTCAGATCGCGCGCCGAGGAGCGCGAGAGCTCGGACCGCGCGCGACGCACGAGGTGGGTCATCTCGACGGCGATCGAGGGATCGACGACGCGCTTCCACACGAAGGGGACGAGGGCCTGAACGATGGCGTCACCGAGCGCGATATCGCCTGCGATGGGCCGTGCGCGCAAAAGGGCCGCGCGCTCCCAAAGGCGCCCGAAGGCCTCGTAGTATCGCTCCGCGGAGGCGAACGACCCGACTACCGGACCGCTCTGCCCTTCCGGTCGCAAGCGCAAATCGACGCGCCAAACGAAGCCCTCCGCCGTGGGCTCGTGGAGCGTGGTCGTCATGCGACGCGCGACCCGCGACCACACGTCGAACAGCGCGTGCTCATCACCGTCGGGCCCCTTCGCGGAGCCATCGTCGGTGTCGTAAAAATAGATGAGGTCGACGTCCGAGCCCGCGTTCAGCTCGCCGCCGCCGAGCTTGCCCATCCCGAGCACCACGAACTGGGCCGGCCCGCCGCCCGCGACGCGAGGCTCACCGAAGCGCGAAAACACCGAGAAACGAGCCTCTGTGAGCGCCAGATCGACGGTGACGTCGGCGAGCACCGAGAGCTCGCTCGCGGTGACGTCCACGTCCGCGCCCCCGAGCGACGCAGGCAGAAGCTCGCGCAGCGCGATGCGCGCTCGCTCATCGCGGGCCGCGCGCCGAAGCTCCGCGCGAAAACGCTCCGAAGGATCGGCCCCGTCCTCGCGGAGAAGGCCTTCCTTCGAGAGACCGCGCTTCGCCAAGCGTGCGGTCAACGACGCCCGATCGCGCGGCAAGCGGTAGCCCTCGGCAGCGACGTAGCGGGCGATTTCTGGGTCAGCGACGAGCGCGGAGGCGACGGCCGGATAGGCGGTGGCCAACAAGGTGGCGATCGCGTGCGCCTCCGTGCCTTCGCCGAGGGGCCCCGCAAACCGGGCGCGGTAGTCCTCGGCGCGCTCGCCGTCGATGGACCTCGCCAGCGCCTCCACGCGCGAGATGCGGGTCATTCGCTCGATGTTACATCGCGCCGCACGCGCCACGAGCGCCCGACTATGCTCGCGCGGTGCGTTTTCTCTGCCTCTCTGACATTCATGGCCACGCCGCCGCGCTCGAGTCGGTCCTCACCGCCATGGCGCCTCGCAACATCGACCGGGTGCTCGTCGCGGGCGACCTATGTTTTCCGGGTCCCGAGCCCCTCGCCACGTGGCACCTCTTGCTGCGGGCCAACGCGCTGTGCGCGCAAGGAGCCTCGGATCGAGCCATTTCCACGCTGGATCTGGACAGAGTCGTGGCCCTGCGCCCGGACGACGCGGGACGGCTCGCGCAGGTTCGTGCGGTGCGCGCGGCCCTCGGCGAGCTCATCGTCGCGCGCCTCGCGAGGCTGCCAGCGATGGTGCGCATTCCGCTACCCGACGGCGGCGAGCTCGTGCTCGTCCATGGCTCCCCCGCCGACCCCCTGGAGCCATTCACGCACGATATGAGCGACGACGAGGTCCGAGCGCTGATCGGCGACGATCCCGCGGACATCATCGTGTGCGGCGGGAGCCACGTCCCGTTCGATCGCGAAGTGGGGGGCGTTCGCATCATCGGCGTGGGCTCGGTCGGCGAGGCGCCCAGCAGCGACGACGAACCCCACCGACACGCCCACGCGACAATTCTAGAAATTGGCAGCGAGGGGGTAACGGGCGTCGAGCAGACCGTCGTGAGGCTTTCGTCACCACGCGATCCAGCGGCTTGACCGTAGCGCCGCACACTCCGAATATGCTCTTAGATGGCCGGAACCAAAGAGGACCTGGAGGCCACGCGCGTATCGAGCCTCGGTGAGCTGCAAGAGCGCCTCGCGGCCCGTCAAGCCCGTGGCCGGGCTCACTTGATCGTGCTCTCGGGCGAGAACATCCACGAGATGCATCGCATCGACAACCCCGAGGTCGTGCTCGGGCGCGGCGCCAACGCGTCGGTCCACCTGCGCGACGACGGCATCTCTCGCCGCCACGCACGCATCGTCCAAGAAGACAACGAGGTCTTCGTCGAGGACCTTCAGAGCGCCAACGGGACCTTCGTCAACGGCGAGCGAATCACGCGCCGTGCGCTGCGCGACGGCGATCGCATCCTGCTCGGCTCGACCACCATCCTGAAGTTCACAAGCGACGAGCTCGAAGAGAACTTCCAAGAAAAAATGTACGAAGCGGCGCTCCGCGACGGCCTCACCAAGGCCTACAACAAGCGCTACTTCCTCGAACGAATCGAGAACGAGCTAGCGTTTGCGCGGCGTCACGCCACGACGCTGTCGCTCGTGCTCTTCGATGTCGACCACTTCAAGCGCATCAACGACACCTTCGGTCACATCGCGGGGGACCACGCGTTGACCCACTTGGCGTCGCTGGCGCAGAGCACGATCCGCTCCGAAGACGTGTTCGCGCGCGTGGGCGGCGAAGAGTTCGCTGTGCTGTGCAGGGGCGTGACGCTCAGCCAAGCGGGCATCCTCGCGGAGCGCATTCGAGCGCACGTCGAGCGCAGCCCGCTCACCTACGAAGCCGTGCAAATTCCCCTCACGGTGAGCCTGGGCGTGTCGGCCTTCCCCGACTCCCCGGCGGAGCGGCCCGAACAGCTCGTGGCGGCCGCCGACGAGGCCCTCTACGAAGCGAAGCGCACCGGGCGTAACCGCGTGCTGCTGCGCTATCCGCAGGCCTGAGACAGCGTCGGCACGCCCTCTCCACGCTGCTGCCAGGCCGCTGAATGTCCGAGACACGACCGCATGCGACGCGGCCGAAGCGCGCGTGCCGCGCTCAACGCACGACGCGAAACTGCACGACGCCCGCGGGGAGCTCTTCTTTGAGCACAACCTCGTAGCGATTCGCGTCGAGGGCGCCCGTGCGCAGCACGAGGATGATGTTGCGCGCCCGCTTGTCCGTGAGCTCCGGGCGCGCGCCCTTCGCGCCGAGGCCGATGCTCACCATCTCGATCTTCGGGTTCGCGCGCACGGTGGCCGCGATTTCTTCGAGCGCCGCCACGGACTCCGGCGAGAGGTTGCCATCGACGAACACGATCGGGGGGTCGACGCGGAAGCCATCGCGTCCGAGACGAGCGCGTTGGGGGCAGCCGGAAGGCGGCTTCCCAGGTTCATTCGGGCAAGCGTCGATGGGATCGGGGAGGTCGTCGTTGTCCACATCCGGACAACCGCTCGCCTTCGGATCGGGGTGCCGTACGCCCGCGCGTTCGGGGCACCAGTCCTCGTCGTCGCGCACGCCGTCGCCGTCTTGATCGAGCGAGGGGCATCCACGGGTCTCGGCGTTCTTGCTGTCGGGGCCGGCCTCGGTGGGGCAGGCATCGACGTTGTCGGGGATCTGATCGAGGTCCCGATCACCGGGCTTGCCGTCGACCACCTGAACCCGCTCCGCGCGACCGCCGCCAACGTATCCGACCGAAAGAAGCCCGCGAATTTCGGCAGTTCCTGGCGCTCCACCGAAGCCCGGACCAGCGCCGAGCCCCACCGAAAATCCTCCGAACCGCAAGCGCGCCGCGCCCATCGGCTCGATGAGCAACTGGCGCGCGACCTCGTCGTTGCGATCGAGGTCGATGAACATGGCCGCCGTCGGCTCGACGCCCACCGAAAGAAAATCGGTCGCACGAAAATGCAATGCGCACGCGGCGGCGACGCGATCCCCATTGCGTTCGAGGAAGAACCCCGGGGCCACCGAGAACGTGCATCCGTACCGCATCGTCTCGCCTTCGCCCGCGAAGCCCAAATCCGCCTCACCACGATAAACTTTGTCGGACAGATAGGCGCCCTCCGAGCCCAGTGGGGCAAAGAAATGTCCGCCCAAAATCAGGCCAAACTTGCGCGTGTCGACGGGGCGAAAATGCAGCCCCGCACGCAAATCGCCGATGGCCGGCGCGCTTGGGCCGCTGACCTCTTCGCGCGCGACGCGGGCCGTTTCGTCTTCGGCCAGGCCCCCTTTTTCCATCAACGCCACGGGCAACGAGACGTCGATCTCGAACCAGTGGGCCGGGTTGATCGAGCCTCCGATGTGCAGCAAAAGGGCTTGTTCCACCGGGTCTGGGAGGTCTTTTTCACCGCCCGCGCTATTGACTTCGGTGGCGCGAACAAGGCCCGTACCGAAATCGGCGGTGACCCCGACGGCGTACTCGACGCCCTCGGTCTGCGATTCGTGGGGACCTTCGGCGCGAAAAAATGGGCTCTCCGGCGAGGCCGGCTGCATCTGATCGATGCGCACTCCCTCGCGAGGCGGGGCGGCGTGGGCGCTTGCCCCAACCAGGGACATCGAGCCGAAAACCGAGAGGCAAGCAAGCCACCGCGCCGAACGCTGCACGGGGCGCACCTTACCGCAGTCGGCGCCGCAACATGGAGAGGTTCCAAGACCCTTTGCCCCGATTCGGCGTCGCCCCCGTCCAACCCTTGCCACCGGCGGAATGCACTTTGCACCGAGATCAGGGCGATGTGCCTCACGTCTGGCGCTCCACGCAGGAAGGTCCCATCATGAAGCCCATGCGCCCCGCCCCTCGCTCCACCACGCATCGTTTCGCCTGGCTCCGCCGCGTGACGACCCTCCTCGCGAGCGCAGCACTGCTCATTCCCGCGGCCGCCTACGCCGACACTTCGCTGCCCCAGGGCTACCACTCCGACAGCCTCCCGCAGCTCCCCCCCTCGCAGCTCACGCAGCCCGTCTCCGACGTCGAAGAAGCCGACACGCTGGTCGACGAGTACGAAGACACGGACCCCTCCGCCCTGACCGATTTTCGGGCGCCGCTGACGCCCTACGGCGTGTGGGTCGACGATCCGACCTACGGCACCGTGTGGATCCCCGATCCGGCCTTCGTCGGCGCCGACTTCGCTCCCTACCAAACGGCGGGTCATTGGGCGCTAACGCCCGAAAACGAGTGGCTCTGGGTGAGCGACTACGATTGGGGCTACATCCCCTTCCACTACGGTCGCTGGGTGTGGATTGCAGGCGCAGGCTGGGCGTGGATCCCGGGCCGACTTTACGCTCCATCGTGGGTCGTTTGGCGCGTCGGCGACGGTGGCTACATCGGCTGGGCTCCCATGCCTCCAACCTATTATTGGGTGGGCGGGAGCGTCGTGATGTTCGGCGTCGTGCCCCCCGCGGCCTTTGTGTTTTGCTCCACGACCTACGTGTTCCACGAGCATGTTCACAGCTACGTGGTGCACGATCACGCGACGATCCACCACGCGGCGCAGCACTCGCACGTGTACCAAGGCGCGACGCCGCAGGGAGGCGCGAAGACGTACAAACCCGCGTCGCCGACGCTCGTTCACGCGCAAATTCCCAAGAGCTCGGCGCCCAAGGCGGCTGTGAAGCCCGACCCGCGCACCCTCGCCTACGCGATGCCCAAAACGTCATCGCCCGCATCGAAAGCGAGCGCGCCTCGGGCGGCGTCCGACAACCGCCCGACGATCACACCTCGCTCGCCCCGCGCGGCGATCGTGTCCCCCGGGCAACGGCCTTCGCCGCGTGCGGCCACGGCTCCTGCACCGCGCGCGGCTCTCAGGCTGCCGCGGGCCACGGTGGTCCCGGCCCCGCGCGCGCCCACGATTACGCCGCCGCGAACGCGCGCGCCGGTCCTGCGGACACCGACCACACGCTCGACCCCTGCCCCCGCGGTGACGATTCCGCAGCCGTCGGCGCCGCAAGCTACGGTGCGGCCCAAGTCGACGCCGCGAGTCTCCGTGCCGAGCGTCGCCCCCGCCCCGGTTGCACCCGCGCCGGTCAAGGTTGCCCCCAAGGTGAAGGTGCCTCGGCGCCGCTGAGCTGTTTGCCCGAACGAATCCCTGAAGGAGCGAGCAATGTCCCTTTTCAGCCCTAACGTGAAGCTTGGTTCACGGCACGCCGTGCTCAGCGTTCTCGGTGCCGTCGGCTTGACCCTTGGATTGACGGCCTGCGTCATCGTGCAAGACGACCCGGCGCCCCCGATCACCGACCCCGGGTACGGAAACTACAGTGGGGTTCCCTACCTAGCCACCATCGACGCCGACGAGAAGCTCGTCCAAGACCCCGGCAAGGGCGTGGGGCTCATTGTCGAGTACGGCTCCGAGGGACACTGGCGCGTGTGGACCGTGTGCGACTCGTTCGTGAGCGGCTTGGCGTGCGCGTTCGATGTCTGCGTGAGCGCGCCGAATCATCCCTTCAGCATCGGCCGTGTCGACGGCGAAGGTCTGGAGGGGGACGACATCGTCTACGGCTACGACGACGGCACCGTCTGCATGTCGACGCTCACCGACTACGACCTCGACACGATGACGTTCGACACGCCGCCCGGCGAGACGCTGCGCCTCGAAATGGCGCTCGACGGCGCGTCGCGCCCGGAGTTCGTGTTTTGGGTGGGCGACGGCATCGTGCACGCGGGAGCGCCCTCCAACCCCCTCGATCTGCAGCCGAATACCCCTTAAAAACGCGCCCTATTCGTAGGGATCGACGTCTACGAGAGGCAGCGCGGGCAGCGGAAATGCCTGCTGAAACGTGATCAAGAGATCCCCGGGAAACCCATCCTGGGGATCGTACTTCGTCGTCAGTGGAAAGCCCCAGTCGGCGCGAAACACCACGCGATTGAACATCGGCAACAGGCCGCGAATGCCGAAGCCCGCGGACGTCTTGGGGCGAAAATCGGAGAAGCCCTCGAAGGCGTCACCGGAGTCGACGAAGGCCGCACCGCCGAGCTGCATCGACCAAATTTCGAGGGGCCGGGTGCGAAGCTCTAGGGACTGGACCACCGTGTCTTTGCCGATGAACTGCTGCGACGCGTAACCCCGCGGCCGCGTGTCGCCGCCGAGGCTCGATTTGAGGTTGAGGTGGTTCTCGTAGCGGGAGAGCGCGCGGCCGTCGTAAACGAGGCGCCCCACGGGCGTGCGCGGTGTGACGATGCGCAGCGCGAGCTGGACCGAGCCGTCGGGGATGCCGTCGCCGTCGACCTCGGTGGTGGTGTCCGCGATGACGCGCGTGAGGCCGTCGCCGAGCGGAACGGTGTACGCACCGGAGACGTAGAAACCCACGAAATCGTGGGTCGACGTGAGCGCAGTAAGGACGGGATAGACCTTGAAATAAACGTCGTGTCCGAGACGATAGTCCTCTTCGAGGGCCAACGTTTCGAAGTCGTGGACGGACATGAAGCGCGTTGAGTAGGTGCGGTATTGCAAGCCTGGTCCCACGCGCGTGTCGCTCACCGGCAGCGCTTCGCGGACGAACTCTTCGCGCGCGCGGGGGTCGACGAGGGACAGATCGCGAGGGCGGTAAGCGGAGCGGCTGGCCTCCGCGGAGATCGTGAAATCGTGCTTGATCGTAGAGCCAAATGAGCGCGTGAGCCGGTACGCGCCGAGGATCACGTCGCTGTGAAACTCGTACGGGATCCCGTCCTCCTCGGGAGTCGCAAGCGCGTCGTAGGTCGCGATCTCGCCGGCGACGAAGCGTCGCGCGATGGAGGTGCGCCACGCGATGCCCGTGCTCCAAGCCCACTCGGCCCGCGTGGAGTAGAGCGGAGCGCCGTACACGAAGCGACCAAAGGAGCCCTCGGGATCGCCCGACTCGCGGTTGATGATGATGTTGGCGCTCGTGCGCGCCAGGATCCAACTGCCGCCGATACGCGGCATTTCGTAGCGCCCGCCGAGCGAGTAGGTGGCGGGGTCGAGCGAGAGTTGGGCGCTCGCGATGTGGTGCAAGCCGAAGAAGTTCTCTTCGCTCGGTTGCAACAAGAGCTGCTCGAGCTTCCCTCCAGCGAAGCGAAAGCTGGTGTTCATGCGCAGGCTCCAGACGTCCTTCGTGATGACGAGGAGGCGCACGCGGTCGGGCTGGCTGCCTTGAACGGGGATGCACAAAACCAGCGATAATTGCCGCAAACTGCGCAGATTTCTCGCGGTTTCGTCGACCCTGTCTTGCTGGTAGATGTCGCCCTCGTGCACGAGGACTTGGCGCCGAATCGTGTGATCGAGCGAGCGCCAATGGAACACGTTGAGAAAATTCGGGAGCGGGTCGCGCTGCTCGATGACGTCGCGCGGCAAGACGATGATTTTCTCGATGACCTTGCCATCGGGAGCGGGCTCGGCCTTCGCGTCGACCTCGTGCAGCGCGTCGACGATCGCCTGCTGTTCGTAGGGCGAAAGGGCCGTTTCCTCGCCCGGCTCGCGGGGCACCTCGGCCTGCGCGAAGGCCACGCGCGCGCCGAGCGCCAGGGCTACGAAGACAGGGAGACCGCGGACGAAACGCGGCATGGATCAGAAGAGACTGCTGGGCGCGTAGGTCGCCAGCACGCTCACCTGGTACTTGACGTATTGGTGCGGGATCGAGTCCCAATCGGGCGTCGGTAGGGCCCGCGAGACGCAGCGAATGAGCCCCTTCGCTTTGTCTTTTTTGATCGAGCCGGACTTCCCCGCCAAGAGCGAGAGCTTGCGCTTCTTGAAGTCCATTTCGAGCACGAAGCTCACGCTGCCGCCGGTCGTCGTTTGCGGCGCGCACGCGATGTTCTCGCGAATGGCGCGGGCCAGCGCGTCTTCGAAAAATAGGATGCGATCGCAGCGCTCGGGAGGCGTCTTGCCCGGGCCGGGCGCCACACACTTGACCGTGTTGAAGGGTCCGAGGGCCACAGGAGGCGGCCCTGCATCGACGACCACCGGGGGAGGCGCGGCGGGCGCGGCGTCCGGCGCGCCCGCGTCTGCGACCGCAGCATCGGCGGTGGGAATCGACTCGGGTTGGGGCCTGCGCCAGAGGTAGAGCGGCACTGCGGCGAGCACCAAGGCCGCGACCAACGCGATCACGATCTGCAGGCGTACGGGACGCTCGCCGCTGCCACCGCCCAAATAGCGGTACGGCGATGGGTGCGAGGGCGGGCCTGAGTGGGTCGGCAGTCGGTTCATGGGGAAGGGCCGACGCGTCAGTCAATGAGCGTGCGACCGAGGCGGCCGGGCTCGTGTTTCACGATGGTCGCGCCAAGCTCGAGGGACTCGGGAAGCATGCCCTGAACTTGCGAGACCACTTGCTCGACGATGTGACGCGCCTCTTCGATCGAAGGGCCGACCATGGACACGACGAACTTGAGCGGCCCTGTGCGACCGGCAACGACAGGAATGAGGCTCAAAACGAGCATCTCGGTGAGCTCGACGACGCGTTGCGCAGCGCGACGGAGGGCGAGCATTTCGAGGATCGTCGGGCGCTCGCTCACCTGGCGATTCGGGCCGCGCAGCTCGTAGCGCGCGACTTGGAAGGGGGCCTCGGCCCACTCGGCGAACGCGCTCTCTTCGTCGATGTTTTTGAGCAGAGCCTCGCGAACCAGCATGCCCGTGAGCCCGTCGCGCTTGGCCAAGAATTGCCGCGCGCGCTTGTGCTGGGGCGACTCGGGCGCAAAGCTCACGAGCTTGACGCGGAGCTCGCCGAGCTGCGCTTCGCCGCCGTGAATGAGCGCAAGCTGCTGTTTGCGCTCGTAGCTGAAGTCGGCATAGCTGCCGTTGGTGGAGCCCGTGTCTTCGATGCTCCACGAGCCGCTCGACCAACGAAAGCGCGCGTGCGCGCCGGAGACCGTGGCTTCGTTGACGACGATGTCTTCGTCGGCGCGGCGCCCGAAGGTCATCACGGGTTTGCCGAGGGGCAGCACCTGACCAACGATTTCCGGGGCGTTTGTCGCGTAAGTGACGAGCAGACCCTGGGTGCCGGGCGAAAACGTTTGCGTTTGTGCGCGACCGGGGGGGGGTCCTGGATCGAGCCGCTCGCGAGGGAGCTGAATGGGGCTCGTCGTGAGCTGCGAGGGGTTGAAAAACCGCATGTGGCGCGCCTGCGGGCGCAGCGCCGGATCTTCGTGCATGCCGCGAAACACCTGCTTGACCTCGTCGACGCTGAGGCCCGCGGGCACGTCGAACATGATCTGCTGGCGCATCGTCTTCGCACGCGGTTTGTAGGCCGGCTCGGGCACCTTGCAGGTCCACATTTCCCAGAGCGTGAGCGCGAGGGCGTAGACGTCGTCGTCGG
>CAYLJT010000003.1:0-37209 GCA_964383995.1 uncultured Polyangiaceae bacterium | reverse complement strand
CTCTTTGAAATTGGGCAACAGCTCTTCCCCCAAGAACGGCACCACCGTGACGGCCGTCGCGAAGGTCGCCGCCACGACCCCCGCCACCATGCGCGGCCGTTCCATGAGCGCGGGCAGCACGCGGCGGTAGCGCGCCTTGAGCCAGGCCGCCAACGGCGCGTCTTTTTGATGACCTTGCTGTTGCGGCAAGAGCATGAAGGAGAGGGCCGGCGTCACTGTCAAGGCCACCACCAAAGATGCCAGGATGGCGAGCGCGTAGGCCATGGCCAGGGGGCGGAAAAATGACCCGGACAGCCCTTCCAGGAAGAACACCGGAATCAACACCAACACCACGATCAAGCTCGCGTACACGACCGCGCTGCGCACCTCCATGGAAGCCTCGAACACCACGCTGAGCGCCGTTTTGGGGCTGCCATTTTTTCGGTTTTCGCGCAGGCGCCGCTCGATGTTCTCGACGTCGATGATGGCGTCGTCGACCACCTCACCGACCGCGATGACGAGACCGGCGAGGACCATGGTGTTGATGGTCTGACCCCAGGCGTCCAAAATGGCGATGGCGGCCAACAGGGACAACGGAATGGCCGTGACGCTGATGACAGCGGTCCTGAGGTTGGCCAGGAAGGCTGACAAGACGCCGATGACCAGCAGACAGCCCAGCAACATGGCGATGCCCAGGTTGTCGATGGAGCGTTGAATGAAGGTGGCAGGACGGAAGATGGTGGTGTCGATGTGGACGTCGGTCAGGCCGGGGCGCAGGGCGTCCAGCGCTTCTTCCACCTTCTCGGACACGTCGAGGGTGTTGCCCCAGGGTTGCTTCTCCACGATGAGCAGGATGCCCATGCGGTCGTCGATGATGGCGCTACCGATGGGAGGGGGGTGACCTACCGTGACGTCGGCCACGTCGCCGAGAGCGATCGGCACGCCTTCCTTCATGGCGACCACCGTGCGACCCAGATCTTCGGCCGTGGTAAATGCCGGAGCGTGGCGCACGGCGAGACGTTGGTTGGGCGTGTCGATGAAACCGCCCGGCCCGAGCACCGCGGCGTCGCCCGCGGCCTTCACCACCTCGTCCAGGGTAACGCCGTTGGCCGCTAGCCGGTCGGGGCTGACCAGCACCTGGTACTCTTTGTCGCGCTGCCCCCAGATGGCCACGTTGGCAACGCCCGCGACGCCCATCAGGTTGGGGCGGATCGTCCAGACGGCCAGATCGCTCAGCTCTTCTTGGCTGAGCTTCTCGGAGTACAGGCCGATTTTCATGGCCCGGCTCATGGAAGACAGGGGAGGAAGCATGACGGGCGCCCGGGCCACCGCAGGCAGACGCACGGCCCCGGAGGTCAGCCGCTCTTGCACGAGCTGCCGTGCCAGCATCAGGTCGGTGCCCTCGTCGAAATAGAGCACCACGCTCGACAGGCCGAGCACCGATTTGGAACGAACATGGTCGAGGTAAGGAATGCCGGTCAAGCCGTTTTCGAGGGGCGTCGACACCAGGCTCTCCACCTCCTCGGTGGAAAGACCGGGCGCCTCGGTCTGCACCTCCACCTTGGGTGGCGCAAATTCAGGAAACACGTCGAGGGGTGCATGCAACGCTGTGCGCACGCCCCAAATGACGAGCAGCACCGAGAGGGCGAGCACGAGCGCCCGAAAGCGAAGGGCCTGCGCGACGAGCCATGCCATGGTGCTACTTCCCCGTGCCCATCTCGGTGCCGAACAGCTCCGCCGCGCCCTCGCGCACCACGAGCGTGCCTACCTTGGGACCCGAGGCGAGCACGGCCAGATCGCCAGCGACATGCCGGACCTGCACGCGCTTGCGCACGTACACGTGCTCGGCCTTCACCTCGTACACCCACGAGCCGCCATGGATGTCGTGGACGACCGCCGACCAAGGCACCACCAGAGACTCCTCTTCGGTGTGCAGGGGGACCGAGACGCTGACCGTTTGTCCCGGACGAAGCAGCCCCTTGGGGTTGGCAAGCTCGTAATACAGATCGGCGCTGGCCGCTGCGGATCGGGCGGTGGGAGGCGCGGCCACCGGCCGGGCCTTGACCTGCGTGCGGTTGTCCGCCGACGCCATGGTCCCGATCAAGGCGTCGGCGCCCGCGTCCACCGACTCCAGATCGCCCACGTAGATGGGCACCTGAATCCACATCGGATCGATCTGCGCGACCTCGAAGAGCGGAGCCCCGGCGGCGACCACCTGACCTGGCAAGGCCAACAGCCGATGGAGCGAGCCGCCAATGGGCGCGGTGATCTCGATGGGGGCGGTGGCCCGCGCATCCCCGGCGATGCCGGCCAGGGCGAGCCGCCTTCCCTCGGCGGCGACCACCGACGCCTCGGCAAGACGAACGCGCGCCGCCGCGTCGTCACGCGCGGAAAGGCTGCCGACCTCCCCGCTGACCAGTTTGTCCGCCCGGTCGTAGGCTGTCTTTGCGGCTTCGAGCTCGACCTTGGCGCGCGCCGCGTCGGCTTCGGCGTCGGCCCGCTGGGTCGCCAAGGAAGCGCGGCTCTCCGCCAACTTGACCCGCTCGGACGCCACCGGGGAGAGCGTAAAGAGCACGGTTCCCGCCGCGATTTCGGCGCCTGGACGGGGCAAGGCCGCGGACGACGCCAGGGTGCCGCCGAGGGGCGCGGCCACCACCACCGACGACCCAAAGGGCACCACCGCCTGCCCACCCAGCTCGCGCGCCCGAGGGACCTTTTTCAGCTCCACCGCGGAGGTCGCCACACCGAGGCGCGCCTCCGCCTCGGGGGTCAAGGTGACCGTGGTAAGGTCGGCTTCTTTTACAGGGTTGGCCACCTTGGCAGGCGGCGCCGCCGGCTCCGACCCCTCCTTGGAGCACGCCGGAAGGGCCCCCAGGAAGAGCGAGAAAAGCGCTAAGAAATACGGCGATTGGGCCGAACGCATGGGCGCATAGCAACACCACAGCTCGACCCTCGCGTCAAGGTATCGCGGCTTCGGACGCTGCGTGCTCGGGGGTCAGTGCGTGGGGAGGGCGGGATGTCCGAGCCGTTGCCCGCCGCGCGCCGCGTCCCGCGCCCGCGCGAGCTGTTGCACCACGAAATCGCGGCTGAGCTCGGTGGGGCTCGGCACGTGCGTGGTGATGGCGTCGGTCCTGATACCCACAAACGCTCGGGTGCGGAGGTAGCGCGTGATGCCGAGATCGTCGGGAAAGAACGTTACCTGAAGAGGGATGCCTTGCACCAGGAAGTAGAAGTTGTCCGGAGCGATGGGGGTCAGCTTGCCGTCGTAAGGGATGGACAGGCTGTCGAGGACAGGCATGGAAATGTTGAGCGCACTCCCGCTCTGGGTGATGTAAATGTCGCCGTAGCCAAAGTCCTCGTAGTAGTTGCCGGCGTAGGTGGCAAGCTTCGCGTCGGACATGGTAAGATCCGGGGCGGGCTCGGGGTCGGGCAGCGTGTTGAGGCTGGTCAGGGCCGTCACGAAGCTCTGCACGAAGTGCGCACCGTCGGTGTTCGATAGGGAGACGAACCCGAAGTCCAGGCTGGGCACCAGAAAGACATCCGCCGCGAAGCCGGGGATATCGCCGCCATGGCTGACGATGGTAAGGGGGTAGACCTCGTCCGAGCTGCCCAAGAAAGCGTGGTTGATGACGAACAGACCGTAACCGTAGCCGATGTAGTCGAGAAACTCGTGGGTGTCGACGGACGGTACGCTCATCGCGCCGCGCAGCTCCTCGGTCAAGACGTTGGGGTCACCCTTGTTGAGGAAGTTGACGAACTGCGCGAGGTCGAGCACCGACGAGAAGGCGTAGCCCGCCGGACGCGCCCAGGCGTTCTCGTAGCTGTCGGGCTTCACCGTGGTAGGCACGCCTGGGTAGGTCGTCGAGCCGAGCGCGTAGTCGCCGTCGGCTTGGACCTCGGACGCCAAAAAGAAGGTGCGATCCATGCCGAGGGGCGCAAAGACGCGCTGCTTCATCAGCGTGCGGTAAGGGATGCCGGACGTCGTCTCCGCGACCAGTCCCGCCAGGTAGAAATTGGGATTAGAGTAGTTGTAAAACGTGCCCGCGGGGACCATCAGATAGGCAAGGTTGCCAAAGTCGTTGGTCATGTACTCGGCGAGGGCGCCGTCGCCTTGCTGGCTCTGAGGCACGTCGATTTCCAGGTAGTCCACCATGCCCGAGGTGTGCGTCAGGGCGTGCTGCACGATGATGGAAGGGGCCCAGCTCGGGTCGCCCGCGAAATCGAACGAGGGCACGTAGGCCGTGACGGGT
This sequence comes from uncultured Polyangiaceae bacterium, assembly GCA_964383995.1. Lineage (GTDB taxonomy): Bacteria > Myxococcota_A > Polyangia > Polyangiales > Polyangiaceae > CAYLJT01. The sequence goes on along the minus strand of CAYLJT010000003.1, from coordinate 32,980 downwards.
GAGGCGATGGCCACGTGGCTCGCCGCCACCTCGCTGAGCAGAGCCGCCGCGGTCAGCATCTTGGTCACCGAGCCAATGCGAAACAGCGTGGTTGGCAAGACCGGATCGTCGCCCTTCGGATCCTTGGAGCCGAAGCCCTGGGCGAAGGTGACCTCGCCCTTCTCGATGACCGCGACCGCGACCCCCGGATCCCCGAAGGCGGCCCGCTCGTCTTGAATGGCATCGACGAGCGCCGCAAAACGACCCTCCGTGGTTTCCCCCCCGGAGCCCCCGTCGCCACCGCCACCGCTCCCGGAGCCGCTCGCCGCCGTGGTGCCGACCGTCGCGGAGGTTTGGTAAGGAGGAGGAGAGTCGTCGCCGCTGCTGCAATGCGTCAAGAGGGAAGCGGCGGCGAAGAGAGAGAGCACCTGGAGGGCACGCATAGGTAGAGCGTATCACATTCCGCGGCGCCTCCGACAATGTGCAGATACCCACGTCAGAAACTCGACGACGCCGCGAAAGGCTTACCGAGGCCGAGCTCGCCACGGGCCCGCGGCGCTAGCCGCACGTGCACCATCGACAGGGGGGTGCAACGGCTCGCCTCCCATTCGGAGGATCAACACCATGGCTCAGATCAATATCAACATCAAAGCTGACCTTTTGGAGCAACCTGCCGACCTCACCCAAGCGGCCGAGGTATATGCCTTTGACTACAGTGGACGCCTGCTCGGCCGTACCAAATTGACCGAGAAGGGGGCCTCCCTGGAGGTCTCGGAAGAAGACGCGGTCGCCGAGGCGCGGCTCCTCGTAGGACCGAGCCTTGACGAGAGCGTTCCCCTGACCCCCGCCAACCTGTCCAAGGTCGGCGCGTTCGAAGTGCCCGCACGCCTGCGCGCCGATCGCCTGATCAACCTGAAGATCCCGAGCAGCTTCTGGAAACGCTGGAAGCTCTGCTCTTGCGTCGTCAACGGGCGCGTCGTTGTCCGGCGAACCCGCCCCGACGGCACCGCGGAGCTTTTGCCGCTGTGCAACGCGACCGTCACCATCCACGAGGTCGACCGGCTACCGTGGCTCATCCACAAGATTCCCGACATCGACCTCATCCGCATCCGGGAAGATCTGTTGGAGAAGTTTCGCCCGCCCATCGACATCATCATTCCGCACTTCCCCCCGCGTCCGTTCCCCGGTCCCGACCCCCTGCCCTACGCCAAGATCGCGCGGGTGAAGAAGCCGGTGGAGATTCGTCGTGCGCTCATCGATTTGAGCGCCACCTTGTCCCGCGATCTTCCCTTTTGGGACTACCTGGAGCGCTTCTTCACGTACGACCTGGACGTGCTCCGGACCCTGACTACCGACGAGGACGGCCGCTTCTCGACGCGTATCTACTACCCCTGCGCGGGCGACAAACCCGACCTCTACTTCACCGTCGACGTGGATCACGCGGGGGATCGCGTCCGCGTCTCTGCACCGGACATTCGAAGCAGCACGTATTGGAACTACGTGTGCGGAACGGAGGTCGTAATCGAGGTCGATCATCCCCTCGCCGTGCCCTGCGAGCCGATCATCCCGCGGGAGCTGCCCCCGGGCGTCTCCCAATGGGTGCTCGCGTTTTCCGTGGGAGGCACGATGATTTGGGGGAATCCCAGCTCCGGAGCGGATGCGCCGGGCCTCGGCTGGGTCAAGAAGAGCGGCCGCACCGACTACACCGAGGGCGGTGCGACCTACATCGACGCGCCCTTTGGTAGCGGCTTGGCGTTCCGCTTGGATCATTCCCCGACCCTCGCGGATAGCGGCGTCGTCAGGTACTACCGTTGGTCCTTCCGTCGGGCAGGCGCCAGCACCTGGACACCGATGACGGCTTCCGTCTTCCGTCACTACGTGCAGGAGCTCGTCAAGCCCGACGGCACCCTCGAGCTGTCTTACCCGGCCTACCAGCTCGGCCCGCGCAACGTGGGTGCGGAGAGCAACCTGTTCGAGTTTCGACCGGTAAATGCGCCTGCGCCGACCACACCCGGCGCCACGACGCACTGGCCCGTCCACGACATCTTCGGCGAGGTCTATTCGTCGAGCTTCGATTCGGGCGGACCGGACACCGGCCTCGTCGGGAGCTTCGAGATTCTCCTCGAGCTCTTCAGCCCCGCGGGCGTCCGCGTGGCCCCCGGCGCCGCCGGGGTGTCCATGCTCCTTCCCACGGGCTACGTTGGAAACACGCTCCACACCCGCCACGCGGAGGCCACCGACCTGAACGCTCAGGGCTTGGTCTTCCGGTTGGAGATCGACAACCGCAAGACCACGGCGACGCTGGACGCGCCCACCGTCTCTACGGGCGGGAGCGCCGACGATTGCGGCTTCCTGCGCTACACGGCCGCGCAGCTCGCGACGACCAGCGTAGGACTCTCGTTCCACGCCAAGCACGCGGCCAACCGCGACGCGAGCTACGGCTTCCAGGTGTCGCGCGGCAGCCATGGCAATATCGCCGAGACGGTGGTGAGCGGTCTCGTGAACGGCCCGGTCTCGAACCCGGTTTTCACGAACAACGGCCTCGGCGATTTGTCCGGCTCGGTCCCCCTTGCCACCATGTTTGGCACCTGCGCCGTCAAGGGCTACGCCGCGTTCTACGCGTCGCTCTCCGTAGCCGCCCACGTCACGAACGGCAGCCGCCGCTTGGGCTCGGGCTACGGCTACGACTCCTACGCGGGCTTCCCCTTCGCCATCGCGCCCTGACCCGACCCTACCCCATGGCAAGGTCGCGGAAGGCTTGAATCAAAGCCTCCGCGGCCCTGTCCACCTCGTCTTCGCCGGTTGTCCTGCCCAAGGTAAGACGCACCGACCCGAGGGCGTCCGTGGGCGAGACTCCCATCGCCAGCACCACCCCCGAAGCGGTCTCGTGGCCTTCGTGGCAAGCCGAGCCGGTGGAGGCCAACACCTCGGGCGCGCCCGCCAAGAGCGCCGAGCCGCTGACCCCCGGGAAGCGCACATGCGCCGTGTTGCACAACCTCGCTGCCCCTTCCCCATGAACGACGAGGCCAGGCACTGCCTCCTTGAGCTTACCCTCCAGACGGTCGCGCAGGCGGCCCATGTGTTGGGAAGCTTGTGCGAGCTTGTCCGAGACCATTTCGGCAGCCAGCCCCAGCCCCACGATAGAGGCCACGTTCTCCGTACCAGGCCGGAGCCCCCGCTCGTGCCCGGCCCCGAGCGCAAACGGGGCGAGCGGCGTGCCGTGCCGCACATACAGGGCTCCGACGCCCTTCGGCGCGTACAGCTTGTGCCCGGCGATGGACAGCAAATCGACCCCCAGCGCGTCGACCGAGAGGGCCACCTTGCCCAGCGATTGCGCCGCGTCGGTGTGCAGCAAAATGCCCTTTTTCTTCGCCATTTCGGCGATCTTGCCGATGGGCTGCAGCACGCCGGTCTCGTTGTTCGCGTGCATGATGCTCACGAGGTGAGCGCCTTCGGCCAGGGCCGCCTCGACGTCGGCCAGGCGCACGACGCCCTGTTCATCGACCCCCACGCGACTGACCTTGACACCGCGAGCTTCGAGGAAGGCAGCGGGTTTGGCGGTAGCGGGATGCTCGATGACGCTAGTGACCAGGTGGTAAGAACCTTGCCACGCCTCCGTCACGCCCCGGATGGCAAGGTTATTGGCCTCGGTGCCGCCCGACGTAAACACGATCTCTTCGGGGCGCGCGCCGACCGCCGCCGCGACCTGCGCCCTCGCTCGCTCGACGCCTTCTTTCGCCCTGCGCCCGAGCGCATGACCGCTCGACGGGTTGCCAAAGTGCTCGCGCAAATAGGGCAGCATGGCCTCGACCACTTCGGGAAAGAGCGGCGTCGTGGCGTTGTAGTCGAGGTAGATCGGGCTCTGCATAGGGGCCTTTTCAGCGTCGAATCCAGAGGTCGAGCTTGCTGCCACGCACGGTCATCTTGCGGAAGGTGCTGGTGGCGGACGAAGGCATGGTCTTTTTGCACTTGGTCTCGACGACCACGTAGAGGGCGTCTTTCACCAAGTCTTCGTCGCTGCCCGTGGCCTGGAAGGGCTTGGGATATTTGTGCGCGTCGGGTCCGTACACAGGCACGTGGAGGTTTGCCAAATGGTAGAGACCGCGATCGGGCTTGGCGCAGGTGATGGCGGCGACCACGTCATTCGTATCCACGGGCGGTGGCTCCTTCGGCATCTCGGCCAGCGTGAAGCTGCCGTACGCTTTCGCGCCCACGCCGTAGCGGGTGACGTAGCCTTGAAACAGCAGATCGCCGGCCAACGTGTCGGTGCCGCGCGACGCGTTGGTGACCCACATCAAGTGCGTGACGCCGTAGCCGCGCAGGGTCTCGTCAACCTTCGAGGGGTCGCCCAGCAAGCCATAGCTGAGGCCCCCTTGATTGACCGGGTAGTCGTTGACGCTGGGCGCGTCGATGCCAAGGTGCGGGTGGTACTCGTGGACGAGCACCTTGACGCCTTCATCGGGGAGGGCCTTGCCGATATCGGAGTAGGGGGTAAACGCCTTATTTCGCGCGTCGTAGTCCTTGCGGTAGCCCGAGTTGGCAAGATCCGCCACGGCCTTGAGGGGCGACTTGATCATGGCATGGCTCGGGATGAAGTAGGCGTCGGCCCCCCAAATCACCTGCAATGCGACGACACCGACGACGGCCACGCGCGCGATGATGTTGCTACGGAACACCAGGATCACCACGCCGGCCGCGCCCGCCGCCATCCAGGGCACGACGGTTTGTAGGTAGCGGTCCTGGTGGTGCGTGAAGAACCAGGCCAGGATACCCATGTGCACGGCGCCGTAGAGCAGCCACAGCCGCCCCGTGCGCTTCAGGAAAGGTAGACACAAAAGCAACAGGGTAAAGAGCGAGCCAAATGTCGGCCATTTGCCGTGGAATTTGGGCCAATCGTTGGGCACGAAGGAATACGACCAGAGCACCTTGAGCGCGTCTTTCAGGCTGCGCGCGTCGACTTCGACGGGGCGCCAAAGCTCGGTGCGGATGAAGCCCCAATAGAAGCGGTCGGCCGAGTCGGGTGTCCAGGGATGTGGCGTGAAGTACTTGGCAAGCAGTGGGTAGAGGGGATCGCCGTACCAGACGGCGTTTTTGACGAGGTGCGGCGAGAGCACCAACAGCCCGACGCCTACCGCGATCAAGGGACCCTTCCAAACCAGCTTCAGCCCGATGTCCGGGCGCTTGCGCACCGCATGGTAGGCGGCCGCGACGAGGCGCAGAATGATGCGCCCGAAAATGGCCACCACCGGGAAGCCAATGAGGATCAGCGCGCCCGTGTACTTGGTCAGAAAGCAACCCGCCAACATGGTCGCCAGGAGCGCCATCAAGCGGGGATCGAGGGCAGGTAGACAACGGACCAGCAGGCAAAAGATCGGCGCCGCGAAGATGGCCGCGATGTGGTCGGCCCCCACGCACAGGCTCGAATCGTACAGAAAAATGCCTGGAAACGCGAAGCGCATGGCCCACGAGGCGGCGGCGCGGCTGTGTGGCACGAGCACCCGGACCACCGCCACGATGCCCACCAGGGTGACCAGGAAGGCCATGACCTCGATGTGCGCCGCCATCATCACCTTCTCGAACAACGACCCCTTGGGCAGGAGGAAGGCCCAGGTGTACAGGAAGCTCGCGACGTGCGGCGAGGTGCCCACGAAGTAGCCTTCCGGGAAGCGACTGACCCCGTGCTCTGCCGCGTAGTGCTCGGCCAGCCCGAGGTGCTGCCAACGCGAGTCGAAGGCCACGTTCCCCGGGGTGAGGACCGAGACATAGACCATCACGAAGCCCAGAAACCCAAGGGCGTACAGGCCCCATTGCCAAAGGGGGGTGGGCCTAGCGCGGCGACGAGCCGCGCGCAGGTGATGCACGACGCGCCGCCCGGTGCGGTAGCTGTCTTTGGCGCCGAGGGCCACGAGGGCCAAGGGGAAACCGTAGAAAAAGGCGGTCCCGTAGAGGTGAAAGAGCCCGCCGACGAATATGCCTAAAAAGAAGACATAGACACCGAGCGCGAAGCTCGTGGCGAGCCGTTCGGAGAGAGGCAGTGTGACTCGGACAATGCGCCTGAGCACCGCATGCCCCGAAGAGACACAGGCGACAAAGAGCGCCAAAGCGCCCAGCCATGCGCGGGCGTAGGACCAAAAGAGCCACTGACCTACCGGGTAGTGCTCCGTGACCTTGCGCAGGAAATAGCTGCCTCCGTAGAGCAGCGCGACGACCAGGCCGACACAGCGCAGGGCGCCCAGGATCGCCGCGGGAGAGCGCACGAAGGACGACGCGCGCGCGCGAAGGTCACTGAGCTTCATCCCACGAAGGGTCACAGGCCCTCTCGCCCTGCCAAGGCCCCGAGACCCGCGAGGTCAGTCTTCTTCGTCGTCATCCAAGGACTCTTCCATGTTCACGACGAGCGGGTCCTTGCCTTCGAGCTTCTTCAAGATGGCAGCCGCGTCGTCGTCGGGACCTCTGACGTAGATGGGCCGCGCCGGCCTCGCGTAGGGGGTGTCGGCCAGCACCTCGGGCCGCGCGCCTACCAGGATCTCCTCGAAGTCTTCGTGCGGCTCGAAGCCGAGGCTTTTCGCGTAGTCGAGGGCATGAAAGACAATGGACTTTCCGATCAAGGGGTCCACCGGATCAAACCCCTCGTGCACATCGCGCAAGGTGTCGATGAACGTTGCCAAGGGTAGAGGGCCCATCGGCGCTGCGATCATGGCGTTTTTTACGCCAAGGCAGGTGCGATCGACCATGACCAAGAAGGGGAGCACCTGCCCGGCGGGGAGCTTGCGTGTGAAGAGCACGCTCACGAGCTCGGGCGCATCATCTTCAGGCTTGTCCCATCCTGCACTTATCCAGGTGGGGCCTTCCGGCATGCCCTCCGCTTCGCGCACCAAGCGACGTCGAGCTGCATCTTCGCTCAACGAGGGCCTGTGGCGCTCGGCGCGGACCTTTTCGCGCTTTTTCTTCTGCGCAGCGAGGCGCTTTTGCTTTCCGCGGTTTTGGCTCACGGAGCGGAGCCTTACTGCAGGGTGCGCGCGGCGGCATCCATCTTTCAGGGCCGCCAGCGGCGCATCCGCTTCGCGAGGCGAAGCTCAGGGGTAGGTCTCGTCCTTCTTCGGCTCCGCTGCGGGCGCAGCAGGAGCCGGAGTCGCGGCAGGCGCAGGCGTCGCAGCAGGCGCGGGCGTTGCGGCAGGCGCAGGTGTGGCGGCAGGAGCCGCGGGCACCAAGCCCACGAGCGCAGCGCTCTTGGTCTCACCCTTTTCGAGGATCACGAACTGCACACGACGGTTCTTGGCGCGGCCCTCTTCGGTGGCGTTGTCGGCGATCGGCTGATCTTGACCGTAGCCCTTCGAAACAAGGATCTTCGCGTCGACGCCGCGGGCGACGAGGGCCTTCTTGACCGACTCGGCGCGCTGTTGCGAGAGCGACTTGTTGCGGAACTTCGAGCCCGTCGAGTCGGTGTGACCCTGGATTTCGAGCTTCTTGATCTCCGGGTGACCCTTCATGACAGCGGCCACCTCGTCGAGGAGCTGATCGCTCTCTTTGCGGATCTGGGCCTTGTCGACCTCGAACTGCACTTGTTGCGAAATGACGATCTCCTTGTCGGTGAACACGACGAGCGGACAGCCATTCTTCGCGGGATCGGCGTTGGGGAGGCCCTTCTCCTTCGGACAAGCATCCTTGTCGTCGCGGATGCCGTCGCCGTCGGTGTCGGGCGGACAGCCGTTGGTGGCCGGATCTTGCGTCACGACACCGGGCAGGTCCACACAAGCATCCTGAGCGTCATAGACGCCGTCACCGTCGCGATCGGGCGGACAGCCGTTCTTCGCCGGATCGTCGTTGGGCACGCCCGCGAGGGCCGGACAAGCGTCCTTCTCGTCGATGATGCCGTCGTTGTCGGTGTCGGCGGGACAGCCGTTCTTCGCGGGATCGGCGTTCGCCACGCCGCGCACGTCGGGACACGCGTCCTGCTCGTCGAAGATGCCGTCGCCGTCGCGATCGGTGGGCGGGGGACAGCCGTTCTTCGCGGGATCGACGTTCGCGGGGCCGGGCACCGCGGGGCACGCGTCCTTCGCGTCCTCGATGCCGTCCTTGTCGCGGTCCGGCGGCGGCGGGGGCTTTTGCCGGCCGGTGGCCAACGCGAAGCCGAGGCGCGCCGCGAGGAAGTTCGTGCTGCCGATGCCCTCGGCGCAATCGCCGAGCGTATCGCCCGAGAGGCCGAGATGATCGAGGCCGCCCTCACCGTAGAGGATGATCTTGTTCGCCAAAGGCAGCTCGGCGCCGATGCTGCCGCGCACGCCGAGCGCCGCGCCGTCGTCCCCCGAGCACGAGAACGGGGTGACCGCGGGGCTCACGCGGTTGTCGCCCGCGATCGTGCCGTTGGCGCTGATGTGCTGCCAAACGGGCGCGACGCCGAGCTGAACGAAGACCGCGATGTCCTCGTTTTGGTAGGGGTAGAGGCGGCCCAAGAACCAGATGGCGTCGGTCGAGCGCGACAACCGGAGCGAGTCGCCAGTGAGCTCGCCGCGATCATCGCGGCCCAGAAATCCGCGCTCGTAGCCGGCGCCGAGGGCGAGCCATTTCCACGGCCCAATCAGCACGTCGCCGCCCACCAAACCACCGCCGCGGGACTCGGTGTCTTCGGTCTCTCCGAGCCGATAGGTCAGGCCCGCGTGAAGATCGATGGTGAGCCGGAGCGGCTCCTTGTTGCCGTCCCCCGAAGCTTCAAAACCGTTTGAGGTCGAAAAAGAGGCTGTACCCCCCGTTCCTTGCGCTTCAGCGGTGCCGACCGAAAGCAGGGCCGCACCAAGGAGCGGTAACGAGAGCGCGAAGCGACGACGAAGAGACATGGGATAGACCTCGTGGGGGCACATCTCGGCCCACGCCGGAGACGGCGGGGCGTAGGGGAATCCCGAACGGACCCCCCCGTCAAGAACGAAACGCGAAGGGCCCCATCACAGGCCCATGCGCAGCTTGCGAAAGCCGAAGGCCGTCATGCGCAGGAGCAGGAGGCCGTCGCGAAAGCGGCTGATCTTGGTGTCGCCGTAGACGCGCGCGCGGTAGCGCACGGGCAGGTCGACGATCTTGAGCGACAGGCGCGCCGCGCCAAAGAGCAGATCGAAATCGCCAAAGGGATCGAAATCGCCGAAAAACGCGCGGTTATCGGCGATGCGTTGGTAGTGCTCGCGGCTCAGCACCTTGGTGCCGCACAAGGAGTCCTTGATGGGCTGCTCGAGCAGCCACGAGAGCGCGAGCGAAAAGAACTTGTTTCCAAGCAAGTTGAGAAAGCGCATCGCCTCGCCTTCCATCGGGTACACGAGGCGCACGCCGTTGATGAAGTCGCCTTTGCCCTTTACCCACGCCTCATAGAACTTCGGCAGGTCCTCGGGGGGCACGGTGAGATCCGAGTCGAGGATCATCAAGAGGTCGTTTTGAGCCGCGGCGAAGCCCTTACGAACGGCGTCGCCCTTGCCCTTGCCATCGCCTTGCAGCACGAGCCGGATCGAGAGCGGGCCCTTGTACTCGCGAATCACGGCCTCGATTTCTTCGACCGTGCCGTCGTTGGAGTTGCCATCCACGAACACGAGCTCGGTCGCGGGCCCCATGATCGGCGTGCGCCGCACAGCTTCGCGGATGTTGCCGCGCTCGTTGCGACAGGGACAAATGACGCTCACGCTCGGCAGCGGCTCGCGCACCGTCTCGCGCGCCGGGCGAGCCACGAAGTACTGCACGAGCGCCGTCTCTTTGACGATCGGGAGCTTGGCCGCGACGAGGTTGAGCACGTCCGAAAGCAAAGGCACCGCGACGGGCGCGAGGATGTCGGTGCCCCGACGCACGACCTCCAAGCCCGACAAGAACAGGAGGTTCTCGATGTCGTTCATCGACAGCCAGTTCTGCTCGGGCCACGGCGTTTTCAGGCCCAAGCGCTCGGCGAGGCCCAGGGCGGGCTCCCACAAGAAGTTGTAGTAGGTGACGATGACGCGACCGTCCTCGCTCAACAGCTCGCGCACGCGGCGCATGCCGCGCTGAATGTCGTACAGGTTGCCGATCACGTCGGACAGGATCACGACGTCGAAGGGCCCCTCGGGCAAGGGGCCGTCCTCGATGTCCGCGACACGCAGATCCACGCCGGGATTGCGCTGTTTTCCAAGCTCGACCATGCGCGGCGAGACGTCGATGCCGATGGCTTGCTCGGTGGGCAGGGCGCCCAACATGTCGCCCAGGCCCGCGCCCACTTCGAGCACGCGGCTGCCCGGGGGCACCATGCTCGCCACCAGGCGGCGCACTTGCTTCGAATACTCGTGGTGCCGATCCACGTGCTCGGCGCGCCAGCCGGCGATGCTGTCGTAGAGGCGAATTCGCTCGTCGCGCAGCGCGCGCTCGCGCTCTTCGAAGGTGTCGGCGGTCACGCGCTTGCTCCCTGATTGCGGAACCACCGGATGGTGGCGTCGAGGCCCACGTCGAAGCTCGTCGCTGCCGTGAAGCCAAAGCGTTCTTTGGCGCGCGAGACGTCGAGCATGCGGCGCGGTTGGCCGTTGGGTTTGTTTGGATCCCAAACTATTTTCCCGGAAAAGCCGGTTTTTTCAGCGATTTTCGTGGCGAGATCGCTCATTGAAATTTCGAAGCCGGCGCCCAGGTTGACGGGATCGGGGTCGTCGTAGCGCTCGGCGGCGAGCACGAGGCCCTCGGCGGCGTCCTCGACATAGAGAAACTCGCGCGTCGGCGAGCCGTCGCCCCACAGCGTGACCGTGGGCTCGTTCCGCGCGATGGCCTCGACAAACTTGCGGATCATGGCCGGGATCACGTGGGAGCTTTCGAGGTCGAAGTTGTCCCGCGGCCCGTACAAATTCACGGGGAAGACCACGACGAAGTTGGAGCCGAACTCTTGGCGGTAGGCCTGCGCCATCACGAGCAGGGCCTTCTTCGCCACGCCGTAGGGCGCGTTGGTCTCTTCGGGGTAGCCGTTCCACAGGTCGTCCTCGCGGAAGGGCACCGGCGCAAACTTCGGATAGGCGCAGATGGTGCCCGCGACGACCACCTTGGGCGTGCCCTGTTGCCGCGCGACTTCGAGCACGTGCAGGCCCATCGCCATGTTGTCGTGGAAGAACGTGCCGGGGTGTTTGCGGTTGGCGCCGATCCCACCGACGGTCGCCGCGAGGTGCAGCACGAGCTCGGGCTTGGCTTGCTCGAAGAGCTGTTCGACCGCGCGCCGATCCCGCAAATCGTGCTCCTTGGAGCGGGGCACCACCACCTCGGACACACCCCGTGCGCGCAGCGCTTCGACCACGTGGGACCCGAGAAAACCGCTGCCTCCCGTGACGAGGACCCGGCGATTCGCAAGGCTAATCATGGGCGCGCCCCTACCACGGTGCGCGCGGAGCCGCACGGGTCACCACTTCTGGTAGGGCACGCGGTAGCCGGGGCGGCGCAAGGTGTGGGCGTCGAAGAAGGCGCCGAGCTCGGCCACGTGGGGCTCGCTCGCGCCCACGCGCTCATCGAACAGGTTGTCGAGCTCCTTTGGATCGGCGCCTAGATCGTAGATTTCGGTGGTGTTGCGGTACACATCGCGGATCACCTTCACGCCGTCGTTGAACACCATCACCTGCATGCGCCGCGCGCTTTCGGCGGCGATCGGCCGTTGGAACGCGGGCTCGCCGCCGCGCAGCACGGGCACCAGGCTCTGGCCCATGTACGTGCCCGGCGTCGGCTGCTGAAACAGATCGAGCACCGTGGGTCCGATGTCCATCAGCGTGACGGGCGTGTCCACGCGGCGCGGCGCGATGCCCGGCCCTTCGATCACCAAAGGCACGCGCAACAGCTCGTCGTAGACCGTGTGCGCGTGGGCCGTGTCGTTGTGCTCGCCGAAGGCCTCACCGTGATCGGCGCTCAGCATGAGCACCGCGCGCGACGCCAAATCCCCTTCTTTTAGGCCCTTTCGCAGTTGCCCGATGGCCTTGTCGACGATGCCCACCTCGGCCAAGTAGCGATCGAACGGCGTGCCCTTCTTGGTCGCGCGATCGTAGGGTTGGTGGGCGTCCGCGACGTGCACGTAGAGAAACAAGGGACCCGCGGGCGAGCGCGCGATGCGCTCCAACACCTTGGCCACGACCACATCCGAGAGCGCCGAGCCCGACACGATGATCTCGTCGTCGAAGCCGCGCACCACGCCATATTCGTTCTTCAAGCCCGAGAGGCCGGTGACCACCGCGGTCGGGATCGAGGCACGTTGCAAGAGCTCGGGGAAGCGCGGGCTCGTGTCTTCTTGCGGATAAACCCGGGGATCTTTGCCCACCGTGGCGAGCACCCAATAGAGCTGTGAGTAGTAGAGGCTCGTGAAGATCGACGAGACCGACTGCGTGGTGGCCGGCGCCGGCGAGCGCGCGTCGCTGAAGTGCACGCCGCTATCGCGCATGGCGCGCATGTTCGGGAGCTTTTGCGCGTGGGCCGGATCGAGCAGCAAATCCGCGCGCATGCAGTCGACGATGAAGAAGATGACGATCGGGTCCTTGGGCACGAGCGGCGGGGTGCTCGGCGCGACCGCGGGAAAATTCGTTCGATTCACAAACCATTTCGGGTCCCCGAAGCTCACCGCCATGGCGCCGTCGGAGGCCGCGATCCAGCGCGCGGCAAAGGGCGCGAGCACCGCGCCCGGCACCTTGAACACCTCCACGATCACCGCGCTCCCGGGCCAAACCACCAGCGTGTACGCGGCGACGAGCGCCCCGACCGCCCGCGCGACCAACGAAACACGCGGCGAAAACCGCCTGCGCAGGGGCAGGGTCGCGAGCGCGAGCCCCAGCAAGATGGCCGACGTGACCGCGATCAGGAGGTGCAACCCGGGGTAGTCGCCGGGCACCACGAGCTGGTTCGCGATCAGACCGCCCACGCCCGCGAGGCCCGTAAGGGCCGCCGTCCAGCGACGTTTTGCCGCGAAATCCGCGGCAAGCGCCGCTCCCACGGGCAGCAGCGCGGCCCCTGCGACGAGCAGCGCGAAGGCCACGCCAAACGGCAAACCCAGGCCCACCGCCAGGCCGTCGAGGTCCGAAGCGAGAGCCAGGTAGCCCAGGCCGAAGCCCGCAAGGAAGATGAAAATGGGCGGTAAAAAGCGGCGCTTCGGCGCGAAGCGCTGGTACAGCTCGACGACCGCCGCGGTGGCCAGGCCGAGGGCGAGCATCTGCCCGGCGTCGATCAGGTGGTGGCTTACACGCAGGGCGTAGCCCCCCTTGGGGAGCGGCAGCGTAAAAACGATGAAAATGGCGTTGATCAGCGCCGAAACGAGCCACGCGGCGAGCAGCCCCGCGGGGCGGCCGAGGGTGCGATCAACAGGTTCTGCGTGAGTCATCGTTGACCAGAGGCCCGGTCCGATGTCGCATGGCGCCGCGATGATTGAGCTATCGCGCGCGTTTGTCGCGGGCCTTCCGAGAAATGGTGAAACCGACCCCATCGAATACTACCGACGCCCCCTCGTCGGCATCCTCTTTCGCGAGCGGATCAACCGGGGTCTGCGCCTGCTCCCCACGCGGCGTTTTGCGAGCGCGCTGGAGGTCGGTTACGGCGCAGGCGCGGTGCTCGCGGCGCTCGCGGAGGTGAGCGACGAGCTGCACGGCCTCGATCGCGACGCCGATCCGAAGGTCGTGGAAGCCCAGCTCAAGGCCTGGGGGCACACGGTGAAGCTCGTGCAGGGCAGCGTGTACGAGCTGCCCTACGAGGACCAAAGCTTCGATCTCGTGGCCTCGTTTTCGATGTTCGAGCACCTCGACCGCTACGAGCACGCCCTCCGCGAGGTGACCCGCGTGCTCAAGCCGGGCGGTCTGTTTCTGTTGGGGATGCCGGCGGTGAGCAAGCTGATGGAGGCGGCGTTCCTGGCGATTGGCTTCCGCGGCATTGACCACCACCACATCACGACCCCCGGGCAAGTGGCCGAAAAGTTCGAGGCGGTGGGCCTGCGCCTTTTGGCCAGTGACACGCTCGACGTGCCTTTGCGCAAGCCGCTCGGCTACAGCATGTATTACGACTGGCTGCTGACGAAGCCGCAAGAAAGGCCTGTTCGGTGAGCACGGTCAGCCTCGCGAGCTACCTCGCGGCGGCCCTCTGGCTCTTGCCCGTCGGGGTGGTGCTCTACGCACGAGCCGAGCGCCAAAGGCCCTTGTGGGCGATGGCGCTCGACGTGCCGATCGCCGTCACGGCAGACCTCTTATTGACGCTGACGCTCACCCTGTTCGTGCCCCTCGAAACAGCCACCTGGCTGAGCCGGGGCTTGTGGCTGGTGTTCTTGTCCACCCGGTTTTTCAAGGACAAAAGGCCCGCGCGCCCGCGCGCGTTGGGCCTGCGAGGAGCGTTGACGGGCGCCCTCGGCGCGGGCCTCGGCGTCTATATCAGCATGGCTATCTCGCGGCCCTATTCCATCTGGGATCGCAAATGGCACACGCCCCTCACCTCGTCGATGCGCGGCCAAATGCTACCCTTCCACAACGTGTGGAACCCCGCCGAGGTCCTGCACTACCACTTTTCGGGCAACGTCTTCGCGGCGATGACCCAGTCGCTCTCGGGCGGCGTCATCCATAGCTCCCTCGCGCTCTCGTTGAGCCACGACATCATGTTTGGCTTGGCGGCCTTGTCCGTGGCGCTCCTTTGTTGGGGTATCGGCAAGCGCGGCGCCGTCGTGGTCTTGCCGCTCGTGATTGCCGTCCTGCTCAATGGCCCTCTGACGCGCTTTCGCACACCCGACGACGCCGCTGTGGAGGGTTATTCGGTCCTCAACTTCATCACCATGAGCTTTCGCCCCCACGACGCCGTAGCCGCCGTGTTCTATGTGGGCTTTTTGGGCGCCGTCGTCAGCCGCCTGCGTTTTCCGTCCGCCAAGGCGTCCGAGACAATCTACCCCCTCCTGGCCTGCACCGCGGGCCTGGCCTTGAGCGACGAGGCCACCATCGCCATCTTGGGCTTCTCGCTGGGCGTCACCTGGCTCTTCATTCCAGGCGTGGTGCACCCCAAGCGCGCGGTGGGCGTGTTGTTGTTTGGCCTCTTGCTCGTGGCCCTGGTCGCACCCAATCTTGCCTTCTCGGCGGCCCTCTCCCCCGGTGGTCCTGCCCAAAAACTGGAGGTCGTGCCGTTCCGTTCTCCCGGCTGCTACATGCCCGTCTTACCCCTCAGCGACCCCGAGGGCGTGCGCATGTTGCTGTACGACATCGGCCCGACGGCGCTCGTCGTGCTGGGCTCGCTGCTGGCCTCGTTCGCGACCGAAAAGCGCCGTGGTATGGGCCTGGCCGTCCTGGGCCTCTTGGCCTACGCGCTCAGCGCGTTGTTCCTGACAACCCTGGAGATCAACGACGAGCCCCTGGAGGCCCACCGTTTCTTGACGGGCATCATGTTCGTGGCTCCGCTCTTGGCTGGCTACGTGCTGTTCGTGCTGCCGCGAAAAAAGGGCGCCCTACCCTTGCTGGTAGCCTGCCTGGCCTTCGTCATTTCGGCCACCGGAGCGTCCATGTCGGTGATCTCCACCTGGTCGTGGATGAGCGAGCTGGCGCCGCGCAAGGCGCACCACCACGACCACTTCTTCACACGCGAAGACATGTACGAGATCAACTGCCGGGAAGACTTCCAGGCAAGGTTGTTCGAGCGCGCCGAGGCCACCTACGTACCCAAGCTGCTGCTCTATCCGTACGCCGGTTGCCACCCTATTTTCGGTCCTGCCAAGAACAACAACCAATGGTCGTTGACCATCGGCGATCCGGTGTTCGACAAGGCCGGCTGGCGCGCGCTGGATGCGCATTTCGTGGCCAAAGACGAGGAGCTATCCGTCATTTGCGAGCCCGGACCGCGGCAAAAACGAGACGCGCAGTGCGCTGCGTTGGGCGACCTCCAGGCCTGTGAGCCCTTGAGTCGGGTGGTGCGCTGCAAGGTGGATGCACAGGAGCGCGCGCGGGTGGGGCGGTAGTTGACAGAAAAGCCGTCCTCGTGTCGAATTGAAAACGCGCCCTCCGCTCGCAAAAGCAAGAAGAGCCATGACCATCCCGAAGAACAAGACCGTGAGGCAGCGACAGGGGGCCGACTCACCCGCGCGCATCGAATACCTTCGGGTCCAAAACTACAGGGCACTGAGAGCGGTCGAGCTTTCGAACCTCACGCCGATGACCGTCCTGTTGGGACCCAATGGTAGCGGGAAGTCGACGATTTTTGATGTCTTTAACTTCTTAGCGGAGTGCTTCCAGCTCGGCCTCCGCAACGCCTGGGACCGAAGGGGCCGCAGTCGGGAGATCAAGACACGGGGACAGGATGGCCCCGTGACCATTGAGCTCAAGTACCGCGAGGCCCTCGGCTCACCTCTAATCACGTACCACCTTGCGGTGGACGAAGAACAAGGGAAGCTGGTTGTCATCGAAGAGTCTCTCGCGTGGAGACGCGGCAAGAATACGGGTGCCCCGTACAAATTTCTGAAGTACGAACGGGGGCAGGGCTACGCGATTAGCGGCGAAGAGCCCGACGAGGAGGCCACCAGAGTCCAAACACCGCTGCGCTCGTCCGATCTCATTGCTGTCAACACGCTAGGACAGTTTGCGGAACACCCTCGCGTCGCAGCCTTGAGAGAGTTCATTACAGACTGGTATGTGTCTTACCTTTCCATCGAAAACGCTCGTGGACAGCCGGAGGCCGGTCCCCAAGAGCGCTTGAGCAAGACGGGAGACAACTTGCCAAACGTGATTCAGTTCTTGAAGGAGCAGCACCCTGACCGGCTGGAGAACATCTTTGCGACGTTGAGTCGGAGGATTCCCCGCCTCGAGCGCGTCATGGCTTCGCCGATGCCCGACGGGCGACTGCTGCTCCAAATCAAAGACGCGCCCTTCGAAAGGCCCGTCCTGTCACGCTTTTCGTCCGACGGCACGTTGAAGATGCTGGCCTACTTGGTTGTGCTCCACAACCCTCAGATTCCGCAATTTATCGGCGTCGAGGAGCCCGAGAATTTCCTGCATCCAAGGCTGTTGCCCGAGCTTGCCGAGGAATGTCGCGAAGCCACGGCTCGGTCGCAACTGCTGATCACGACGCACTCGCCGTTCTTGCTGAACGCGATGCGAGCCGAGGAGGTGCGGGTGCTTTACCGTGACGAACAAGGCTTCACGCAGGCCCAATTGGCGTCGCACATTCAAGGCATAAAAGAGTTCATGGCTGCCGGCGGTACCCTCGGACACCTCTGGATGGAGGGTCGTTTTGGCATGGGTGATCCACTGACCAACAGCGGTGCGCCAAGAAAAGGCGGCCGTTCGTGAGCGTGAGCCACGTCGAAATTATCGTGGAAGAGCCTTCCATGGAAGCGGCGCTTTCGGCACTGCTTCCGAAGCTCCTCGGGCAGCTGTCCTACAGCATCTATGCGCACACGTGCAAGCAAGACCTTCTGAAGCACCTACCCGACCGGCTAAAAGGCTATCGCGCGTGGCTTCCATCGGACTACCGGATCGTGGTCATTGTCGACCGCGACGACGACGACTGTCACGGGCTGAAGAAAAAGCTGGAAGAAATGGCGCACAAGGCCGGTCTAAAAACCCGATCGAGGGTCCGGGGCGGCGCCTATCAGGTGGTCAATCGAATTGTCATCGAAGAGCTGGAGGCGTTTTATTTTGGCGACTGGGACGCTGTGCGAAAGGCGTACCATAACGTTCCGGAGAACATTCCAGCCCAAAAGAGATACCGCGACCCGGATTCGATTCGCGGAACGTGGGAAGCCTTCGAGAAGGTGCTTCAGAGCGCGCGCTACTTCAAGGGAGGCCTACGAAAGATCGAAGCGGCCCGAAACATTGCTCAGCACATGTCGCCATCGCAAAACCGCTGCCGCAGCTTCGGCGTTCTTCGCGACGCCTTCGAAGAAATGCGCCACTGACCTCGTACTTGTTGAAGTATGGGTGTCCTGGTTAGAAGTACTTCGAGTGTGAGGGAGACGAAGGCGACGCGCCTCGGGGCTGTTGCTCGACAAGCGGCCGGCATGTCCGTTTGTCTCGGACATGAGCGTCGCCCCGGCGGGTCGCCCGCCGGGACTTGGCAAGGTCGGCTGGACCTGCTGACGCGTCAGCTTGCTCAGTGGACGGTCACAAACAGGCGGTAGTCGAACTGTCCAGCGCCGCCTGACTGCGCGCCCGCGGCCGCGCGGACCTGCAGGTAGTAGGTGCCTGCCGCGAGCCCGCCGGCCCCGGGGTTCGCGGGCGAGGCGCCGAAGCCGTCGATGCGTGAGCAGCTCGCGAACCCGCCCGCGTTGTCGTCGTCGGCGAGCTGGGTGAGCGCCGCGTCGTAGAGCGTGAGGCGCGTGTCGATCTGCCCGGAGGTCGTGCACGGCTCTCCACCTCCTTCCAGGGTCGCCGCCCGGATCGACGAGCCCGCGGGCACCGTGATGGCATACCAGTCCTCGTCGGTATTGACGAGGTGGTGGCCGAGCACGAAGCCGTCCGAGCCGGTGAACGCGTTGGCTTGCCCCGCGGCGTCGTTGACCTCCAGCTCGGAGCCGAAATCAGCGCCGATCTTGACGTCCAGCACATACCCGAAGCCGGTGGAGCTGATGCGCTCCACGTCCAGGTAATAGGTGCCCTTGGGGATCCAGGTCAGGAGCAGCGAGCAGCTACCTATCCCACTGGTCGTGTTGGTCATGAGGACGTTGGCCCCGGTAGCGTCGTAGAGCTTCATCTGGGTTGCGACCGGGGAGACGCAGTCGACGCCGCTCGCGTCGAGCGTCTCGGCGTGCAGCACGGTGTCGCTCCCCAGATCGACGCGGTAGAAGTCTTTGTCGCCTCCGGTGATGCTGGCGGTGATCTTCGTATCGTGGGTGATCCGAATCTTCGTGCCCGTCGTCGCGCGCAGGTCGGCTTGCGTCGAGCTCGCGTTCGGCTCTACCTCGGCGAAGACGGCAGGGCCCTCTGCCGTGCAGCTCGCGTCGCACCCGTCTCCGCTCAGCGTATTTCCGTCATCGCAGTTTTCGGGCCCGTCGACGAGGCCGTCGCCGCAGACCGGAATTCGAAGACAAGTGACCAGGTTGCAGCCGGAGCCGCCGTCGCACTCCTCGCTGCCCTCGACAACGCCGTCACCGCACTGCGAGACATACCGGATCACCAGGCGGTAGTCGTTGATGGTAAAGAGCGGGTTCTTGCCGGTGACCCGCGCATAGTAGGTGCCGGGCTGGAGCTTGCGCGCCAGGTAAGACGTCGCAGGATCGATCCGCGAGCATTGCGCCCCGGTGCCGACGATGTTCACGCCAGCATTGTCGTTGGCGGCCAGCAGCGTCTGACCGTCGGGAGCGAAGAGCTCTAGGTAGGTGTCCCAGATCCCCTGGTTGGGGCAGTAGGTGAAGGCGCCATAGGGGCCGAAGGTCTCGACCTTGACATCGCTGAGCGTGGTCACATCGAAGGCGAACACGTCGACGTCACCAATCGGGTTGATGTTGGCGGCATAAGAGACGCTGATGGGGCGGGGCCCGTTCGAGAGCGCCTCGGCGTTGGTATTGTTCGGTTCGAGCTCGGGGTAAGCTTCGAGGGTGCAGAGGTCGTTGCAGCCGTCGCCGTTGGTCGTGTTGCCATCGTCGCACTGCTCGCCATCGTCACGAACGCCGTCACCGCATGGATAAAGCGTCAGGTTGACGGCCAGCGAATAGTCGAACGTCTTCGGCGGGCTCGACAGGAAGCTATCCGCGTAGACCAGCGTGTACGTCCCGGCGTGCAACCCCGTGCGGTGGACACGCGAGCACGTGCCTGTCGAGGGCAGACCAAACTCGATGTTTTGCACCCCGTCGCTCAGGTAGAAGAAGCTCGCGATCTGGCCGTTCGTGCATGTGGCAGAAAGCGGCCCATCGAGGATGTCCGCGTCCATCGTCGCAGTGAAGCCGAACGGAATCGTGACCGAGTATTGATCGACGTCGTAGGCTGGGAAGATCCTCGCGTGGACCACGTTGTTCAGCGAGACCGCGGCGAAGTCGTTGGCCGTGGCCGCCGTGCCGTTTTGCTCGATCTCCCATCCGGGCTCGAGCTGGCAAGCGCTAGAGCAGCCGTCGCCGCTTACCGTACCGCCATCGTCGCAGGTCTCGCCAGCGTCGAGGCTGCCGTTACCGCACGTGTTACAGACACCGCCTTCGTCGATGGCGCCGTCGCAGTTGTTGTCGAGCCCGTCGCAGATTTCGGCGCTAGGCGTGCAGGTGTAGCAAACCGCAAGCGACGGGCGGTTGCTGACATTCGCGTCTTCGCTCGCTCGCTCAAAGGTGTAGCTCGAGTTGTAGAGCGGAAACCAGCGCCGCAGTATCACCCCTTGATTGCTAGAGGTCCCGTCGACCCACTGCTGCACGAGCGGCGCGATGTCGAACGAGAGCGGGCCTACGTACCCACCGCCGCCGTTGGAGAGCGTGAGGAGAGGGCTCGCCGCAAACGTGATGTTGTTGAAGGTCGCGCCGTCTTCGGCCCACGGCGAGGTGATCTCGTGGACGCCAAGCAGCGCGTTCGAGCCCGCGCCCGCTTGCTTCAGCGTCACGAGCGCGGAGTCGATGGTGACACCCGCGGGAATGCTCGTGACGTCAAAGCGGTAGAGCGAGCTCCGCGCGGACGAAGTCGGGTCGATGCCGACCCTCGTCACCACCCCCGAGCCCGAGGGCGTGTTGGGCAAGTCGCTCCGAATCTCGGCGTCTTCTACCGTGCCGAACACGCCTCGCTGGACGGTGAAACAGGTCTGGACCGCGGAGGCCGCCTCGCTGACCTCCTCGGCACTTCCCGCGGGCTGCACCTCGCCGCACCCCCACGCTGCCACAGCGATGGCAAGGCCACCGCCCAACTGCGCCGCTCTCCCTGCTCTCTTCATGGACATCTCCTCCAGTGTTCCACAACACTACGCGACGAGGAGGACATAAAGCAAGGAGCGCGGAGGAGCGCGGTGACCTTTTGACCACCAACTTACATGAGCAGACGGTATGGGCGTTATCGGCGCCCCCGGTACCAGGCCACAAACCGCGCGAGCCCCTCGTCCAACCCCACCTCGGGCTCATAGCCCAAGTCGCGTCGAGCCTTGTCTACCGCGGCAAACGTAATCTCCACGTCTCCCAAGCACGCCTCTTCCCAACGGATCTTCGGCTCTTTTTCGAGCACCTTGCCAAGCTTGTGCACCAGGTCAATCAGCTTGGTCGTCCGCTCGCCACCCAGGTTGTAGATGGATAGGCCCTTTTGCGGGCGGTCGAGCGCGGCGACGGTGCCAGCCACGATGTCGTCGATATAGGTGTAGTCTCGCTCGGACTGACCATCTCCGTAGAGTGTCAGTGTCTCGCCGCGATCGATGGCGCGGCAGAAGGTGTGAATGGCCATCTCGGGCCTTTGGCGCGGACCGTAGACGGTGAAGTAGCGCAGTGCGGTGACCGACAGGCCCTCGGTGTGCACGTAGCTCGCCAAGAGCAGCTCGGCGGCGCGCTTGCTCGAGGCGTAGGGGCTCACGGGGCTGTCCACGCGGTCGTCCTCGGCGAAGGGCACCTTGGTGTTGGCGCCGTAGACGGACGAGCTCGACGCGAACACCAGCCGGCCGCTCCCGCTCTTCAGACAGGCCGTCGCCACGCGCGCCGTGCCCTCCACGTTCACCCGCTGGTAACGCGCCGGATCCTTCACGCTGGGGCGCACGCCCGCGAGCGCTGCCAGGTGGATCATCGCGTCGAAGGGCCCGCCCTCTGCGGCCTCGTCAAACGTGCTCGCGTCGAGGATGTCCCCCGTGACGAGCCGGAAGCCTCGGCCAAAACCCGCGATATTTCGGCGCTTTTCGGCCGGATCGTAGAGCGCGTCAAAGTTATCGATACCCACGACTTCGTCCCCCCGCTGGAGCAAACGCTCGGCAACGTGGGACCCAATGAAACCGGCAACACCGGTCACGAGGACCTTCATGCGCGCGAAGCTACCCCATGCTCGCGCTCGTTTCGATCTCCGAGTAGGCTCCGCCGCCGTGTCCGTGTCCGAGGCCCTGACCCAGGTACAAAGCCCGATTCGGCTGCCCCTGGCGGGGGCTGAGCTGGCTGCTTTGCCTCGCGTTTCCATCGTGGTCCCCGGCCTCAACGAGGCCGAGAGCCTGCCCGAGCTGGCCAAGCGCATTGCGGAGGCGCTGAGCAACGATCGCTACGAAATCATCTTCGTCGACGACGGCTCCACCGACAGCTCGTGGAAGGTCATCCGCGGCCTCGCCAGCGAAGACCCGCGCATCCGCGGCGTGCGCCTGCGCCGCAACTTCGGCAAAGCCACAGCCCTTTCGGCAGGCTTTCGGCGCTCCAAGGGGCCCATCGTGGTCACCATGGATGCGGACCTGCAAGACGACCCCAAGGACCTCCACAAGTTCATCGAGGCCATCGACGACGGCCAAGACGTCGTCGTCGGCTGGAAGGTCGAGCGCCTCGACCCCGCAAATCGCCTGGTTTTGTCGCGTATTTTCAACGGCGTGGTGCGCCTGACCACGGGCGTCGCGCTGCACGACATGAACTGCGGCTTCAAGGCCTACCGCCGCGAGGTGATCGACACCATCCCCGTCTACGGCGACTTGTTCCGCTTCATTCCGGCCCTCGCAGCCTCCCAGGGCTTCCTCGTGAAGGAGGTGCCCATCACCCATCACGCCCGCAAATTCGGACGCTCCCGCTACGGCTTGGAGCGCATCTTGCGGGGCTTTTTCGACCTGTTGAGCGTGCTCTTTCTCACGCGCTACCAAAAGCGGCCGATGCACCTGTTCGGGCTCGGCGGCCTTTTGCTCGCGTCGCTCGGCTTCGTGATCGAGGCCTACCTCACGGTGCTCTGGTTCTTGGGCCACAAAATCGGCGATCGCCCGCTGCTCCTTCTGGGCGCCATGTTGATGATGATCGGCATCCAGCTCTTCAGCATGGGCTTCATCGCCGAGGTGCTCACCTACTTTCATCAGAAGCGTGTCCTGCCCGAGGACATGCCCATCCGCGAAGAGACTCCGTGATCGACGACGCCTATTTCGAGCGCTTCGAAACCGCGAAGTATCGGGCCAAAAACCCGCTGCAACGCCTGCTGATTCGGCGCTTCGCGCGGGCCGTGCACGACCTCTTCATCGAAGCGCAGCCCGCGCAGAGCATGCTCGAAGTGGGCGTGGGCGAGGGCTTTCTGTCGGGCTATTTGTCCGAGAAATTCCCTGAAAAACGCTTCACGGGCGTGGACATCGGGGCGGACGACATCGCGCGCCTCGCGCGCCTCTTTCCCAAGGTGCAGGGCCACGTCGGCGACGCGCGCGACCTCTCGCAGTTCGCCCCCGGCGACTTTGATCTCATTCTTTGCGCCGAGGTCATGGAGCACCTCGACGACCCCGCGCAGGCCGTGGACGCCATCTTTCGGCTCGCCCCGCACCGCGTGATCGTCACCGTTCCGCACGAGCCCTACTTCATGTTGTCGAACCTGTTGCGCGGCAAAAACGTCACGCGCTTCGGCAACGATCCGGAGCACGTCGGGCACTTCAACCCGCGCTCGCTCCGCCGGCTGTTGGAGCGGCGCTTCGAGGTCCTGCGCGTCACCACGTCGTACCCCTGGCTGCTCGCCCTCGCGCGACCGCGCTAGTGCTGCCCGTGAGAAAACGCCTGTTTCGCACGGCGATGCGCCTCGTGGGGCCGCTGCTCCTCGCGGTGGTCATCTACCGGCTCGACCGCGGCGCGCTCTTCGACGTGCTCAAAAAGGCCAGTGTTTGGCCTGTGATCGCGGCGATCTTGCTCAACGCCGTGAACGTCCACCTCAAGGTGCTGCGCTGGGACGTGCTGCTCACTGTCCGAGACATCCACTACCCAAGGCGCCGCGAGTACGGCGCGTTTTTGTCGTCGCTGTACCTCGGCATGCTCACCCCCGGGCGCGTGGGCGACGTGTTGCGCGTGCAATATCTGAAGCGTGATCTGGGCGTCTCCTACGCCGAAGGCCTGGCCTCGGTGGTGATGGATCGCATCGCCGACCTCTACGTGCTCGTGGTGTTCACCGCCCTCGGCGTCATGCGCTTCAGCAGCATCTTGGTGGGCGATGTGGCCATCGTCGCGTGGCTCACGGTGGCCCTCACCGTTGTAGGGCCCCTCGTGCTGTTCGTGCCGGGGCTCGCCGAGACCGTGGCCCAGGTCGTGTGGAAGCGCGTTTCGAGCCTCGATCCCACGGGCCTCACGACCTTTCTCACGGCCCTGCGCGCCCAGGTCAAGCCCCGCGCGCTGCTCCGCACGGTGCCCCTCACGGTGGTCGCGTTCCTCGTGAACTACGGCCAAGCGTGGCTCATGGCGCAGTCGCTCGGGCTGAGCCTCTCGTATTACGACGTGATGTGTTTGCTCTCCATCGCGAGCCTGCTCGCGCTGCTCCCCATCAGCGTGTCGGGCGTCGGCGTGCGTGAGCTTTTCTTTGCGGTCGCCTTTCCCGTAATGGGCTATTCGGCCGAGACGGGCATTGCCTTTGGAATGTTGTTCTTCACCGTGAACCACCTGGTCCTTATCCTCGCGGGGTTCGTGAGCTGGCAAATCATGCCGCCTCCCGCCGCCGCCAAGTAGCCTTCGAGCCTCCGTGTCTCTCCTTCGCCGCCTAAAATCTGCGCTGGTTTCGGCCCTCTTGGGCCTCGAAGGCGGCGTCGTCCGCCTCGCGCAGGCGGGGCTCTCGGTGCTGTTGGTCCCGCTCATTTTGGGGGTCGCGCTAGGAGCGGGCCTCTTCCTCCTGACGCACCCGTCGCTGTTTGCCGCCCTCGACACGAACAAGATCCCTGTCGCCGAGCGTGCTCGCGCCTTGCATTGGCTCTTTGGCGCCCTGGGGGGCGTGGCGGGCTTCTACACGATCGTCATCGCCATACGCCGCATCGTCGAGCGCAAACAGGCCGACGCGCGCCTCCGCGTGCTGGAGACCGCGGGGGCTCTCAACCGCTATTTGCTGGGCCTCGTCGCCCTCCCGCTTGTGGTCGTTTTAGCTCAAAAGGACTTCGAGAAGAACAACCCCAAGCTGTGCATCTTCTTCGCCCTCGCGGCGGCGGCCCTCATCGGCCGCTCGCTCTATGCCCTCTTCGAGAAGCTGCCCCTGCCCAAAGAGCCCGACGAGCAACCCGCACAGGCCCGCAAGCTTCGTCAGCGGCTGAAGAGCGCCCTCGCCGGTCTCAGCGTGGTGGCCATTGGGGCGGTGTATGCCTATTTCTTCTCCCGCCTAGCGATTACCCATCACCACGGGCTCGGCACGCGGACCATCGATCTCGGCTACTACGACAACATCTTTTACCAGTCGCTCCACGGGCACCCACTAGGCTGCTCGTTCATCAAGGCAGGCAACCACTCGTCTGCCCATTTCGACCCGATCCTGATCGCCCTGGCGCAAATTTACCGCTTCTATCCCCGTGCGGAGCTGCTCTTGGTGCTGCAGTCGGTGTGGCTGAGCCTGGGCGTCATACCCGCCTATCTCTTGGGCCGAAAGCTGCTGGAGAGCCGGGCGGCGGGCATCACACTGGCCCTCGTCTACGTGGCCTATCCGGCGCTGCACGGCGCCAACATGTACGAGTTTCATTCACTGACGCTCATCACGCCCGTGCTCTTGGCGCTCGTCCTTTGCTTGGAGACGGGCAAGACGTGGCTCTATTTCGCGCTGATGGTCGTGGCCCTGTCCATCCGCGAAGACGTCCCTCTTTTGCTCTGCTTCGTGGGGCTCTACGCCATTCTGACGCCCAAGGGCCGGCGCGTGCGCACGGGCATCGCGACGATCGTACTGTCGCTAGGCTACTTCGTGCTGGTCAAAGCGGTCTTCATGCAGTCGAGCGGTGTGCTCAACACGGGCGACGATGCCTATTCGTTCGAGTACTACTACGACGCGATGATCCCCGACCGCAACGGCATCGGCGGGCTCATCCTGTCCATCGTGACAAACCCCGTGTTCGCGCTGCGCCTCGCCCTGGAAGAGGCCAAGGTGGTGTTCTTGGCGCAGATCTTCGTGCCCCTGATGTTCTTGCCGTTTCTAGCGCGCTGGGGCCGCGTCATGCTCATTTATGGCCTCTTGTTCTGCCTCTTGGCCTCGCGGGGCGCGGTGTTCGCGATTCATTTCCAATACGCGAGCATCCTGATTCCGCTGGCCATCGCGCTCGTGCCCATCGCCCTCCGCCAACTGCGCGACGGCACCCTGCGCGCGCCCTTTGGCATGGAGCCTCGCAGGCTGTCTTCGGCCCTGCTCGGCGCCTGCCTGGTAGCCACCGTGCTGGTCTCTTGGAAGTTCGGCGGCGCCACCGACAACGCCACCTTCAAGGGCGGATTCGCGCGTATCATCCGCTCGCTGAGCGAAGAGCAGGTGGCCACCTACGAATGGGTGAATGAGCAAACGGCCACGATTCCCGAGGGGGCCAGCGTGAGCACCACGAATCGGCTCGGCGCCCATGTATCGAACCGGATGCGCGCCTATTTTTATCCGCAGCAGACCAAGGTCGATTACCTTTTCTTGGACGAAGGAGAGCTGAAGCAACCCCAGCTAGACGGCTTGAAAAAGTCGATGAACGCCGGGGATTTTCGTGAAATTTCGCGACGAGGCAAGCTCGTGCTCCTGAAGCGAAGGGGCCTTTAATCCGAAAGAAAGAAAGCGCCATGGGCCTGCTCGACCCGACGAAGCCGCCGTACGATGCCCTTCAGTGGGCGAAGAAGCCCTTCCCCGAACGGGCGCGCATGGTGTGCGAGGCGTGGGCCCTCCAGGGCTATGGAACGCCGCTCGGTGTCTATGCCGTCTATGCCCTGAAGGTGGCTGCCTATGTGGGGGGGTGGGCGTTTTTTTGCGGGCTCAGCCCGACGCTCGGCGGCTTGGGCGACATCGCCCAGTGGTGGCTATCTCCCCTGGCCTTCCAAAAGGCCATCTTGTTCAGCATGCTGTTCGAGGTCCTGGGCCTCGGCTGTGGCAGCGGCCCGCTCACAGGGCGCTATTTCCCGCCCGTCGGAGGCTTTCTATACTTCCTGCGCCCGGGCACCACCAAACTGCCGCTCTTCCCCTCCCTGCCGCTCTTCGGCGGCACGCGGCGCACACTGCTCGACGTCGCGCTCTACGCGGCCGAGCTTGGGCTCCTCGTGTTTGCCTTGAGCGCCGAAACAATCGAGCCGACGCCGCTCCTAGCCCTCGCCGTGGTGACCGCCCTGCTCGCCTTGTGCGACCGAACCACGTTCTTGGCGGCCCGCGGCGAGCACTATTGGGTCACCATTTTGTGCTTTCTCTTCGCCGGCAACTGGATCGCCGGCGCCAAGGCGGTGCAACTGGCCCTCTGGTTTTGGGCCGGCGTCTCCAAGATGAACAGCCACTTTCCCAAGGTGGTATGCGTGATGGCCAGCAACAGCCCGCTGACGCGCTTCGCCTGGTTTCGCAAGAAGCTGTACAAAAACTTCCCGAGCGACCTGCGACCTTCCCAGCTCGCCGTGTGGCTAGCCCACGGCGGCACCGTGCTCGAGGTCGGCGTGCCGGCCATCCTGGCCTTCTCCCAAGGAGGCACCTCGCTCATGGTCGGCATGGTGCTGATGGTCATGCTCCACGCGTACATCACCAGCAACGTGCCCATGGGCGTGCCCATCGAGTGGAATGTCATGGTGGTCTACGGTGCGTTCGCGCTGTTCTGGGCGCACCCGGAGGTCACGGTCCTGGACATCGGCTCCCTACCCATCGCCGCCCTGCTGCTCTTGACGCTCGTCGGTCTACCGCTGCTCGGCAACCTGCGCCCAGGGAGCATCTCGTTTCTCTTGGCCATGCGCTATTACGCCGGGAATTGGGCCTACAGCGTGTGGCTGTTCCGGGGAGATTCGTACCGTAAGCTCGACAAGCTGACGAAGACCTCGCCGTGGGTCTACGACCAGCTCGACAGGTTCTACGACCGCGAGACCTCGGTGGGTCTGGTAGGTAAGGTCATGGCCTTCCGGCTCATGCACCTGCATGGAAGGGCGCTGCCGCGGCTGCTCCCGAAGGCCATCGATGACCTGAACGACTACGAGTACCTGGATGGGGAGATCGTGGGTGGGATTGTCTTGGGTTGGAATTTCGGTGACGGCCACCTGCACCAGGAGCGGCTGCTCAGCGCGGTGCAAACGCAATGCGGGTTCGCGGAAGGCGAGCTGCGTTGCATCTTCGTGGAGGCCCAACCGCTGCTCGGAAAGTCCTTGAATTACCGCATTTTCGACGCCAAGAAGGGCCTCTTGGAAGGGGGCGACCTTCCCATCGCCGAGCTCGAGGCGCAACAACCCTGGGCGGCGTAGCCAGCTTCAGGGCTTGGGACGATTGCGCGCGAAGGACACGCATGTCGGGTGCTTGTCGGGCGCGCAGGGCACGCACTCGGACTCGGCCTTCGGAGCGGTTGGGCATGGTCTGACCACGGCGGACGAAGCGGCGGGGGGGACGGGGGACGCGGCCACCGTGGGCGCGGGCCCCTGCTGTGAGTAAGCCAAGAGCAGGCCCACCGACGCACAAAGTGAAACGAACAACAGCGCCGCGCTGGCGATCAACCACTTGGGGTTCTGGGGGCGGTCCACGGGCTCCGCCGTGAGGGGGGCAGCGTGAGAGGTCGCCGCGAACGGCAAGGGTGGGTCGCGGCGAACCAGCGGCGCCGTGCTCGACGCGGGATTTGCCGTGGAAAACGCGGCAAAGCGGCCGGACTCATGGGCTGTAGGAGCGGGTTGGTAGGCGCCGTAGCGACCTGACTCCAGGGCAGGTGCGGGGGGTTGGTAGGCACCGTAGCGGCCCGATTCGAGCGCCGGAGCGTGGGGTGGAATGGGCGCGAAGTTGCCCGTGGGTGCCCGTAGCGCTTGCGTTGGAAGGGGTACAGAGGGC
The DNA here is from genome assembly GCA_964383995.1 of uncultured Polyangiaceae bacterium. Classification (GTDB taxonomy): domain Bacteria; phylum Myxococcota_A; class Polyangia; order Polyangiales; family Polyangiaceae; genus CAYLJT01. The sequence continues at coordinate 4,247 of CAYLJT010000003.1, read as the reverse complement.
CCCAGATCGGGAGTCACAGGGGAGAAATTTCCGGTGGGCGCGCGGCGTGGGTCGCTGGGCAGGGGTAAGGTTGTGCGGAGGACCTTGGGCGGGCCACCTACCGAACGCGCGTCGCTCGCGGGCGAGCGCGCATCGGCCGTGTGGGAAGGTGGCGCCCCCGCGGAAAACGCGAATGGGGAGGTGGGGGGCTCGGCGGGGGGCTCGGGCGGCTTGTCAGCGCGCAACCAGGGAGGACGCGGCGCCGCACGACCCTTGTGCTCGGCCTCGCGCAGGCGTTCTTGCGCCTTCTGCGCGGCGGCGCTCACGGCGGCCTGACGCTCCGCGGGCGAGAGCATGTGGGTGCCCTTGACGGTAAGCTCGGGCAAGGCCTTCTTGAAGCCCAGGAGGTGTGCGGAACCCACGCGCACGGTGCGCTCGTCGCCGGCCGCGTTGTCGTTGTCCAAAGGGCGAGCCGGTGCGGGGGGTTGCGCAGCGCGGGGCGCGGCGGCGGCTGCCGTGGGCATGACGTCGGTCGTCGGCTGCCCGTCCGGGTCCACCACGGGCAACGTGCTGCGCCCATCCTCGTCATTCAGTTGGGCGTAGACCTCCAGTCGAGCGGCGGCCTCGGCGGCGCTCTGCAACCGTTGCTGGATATCCCGTGTCAGGCACTGCCGAACGAGCACGTCGAGGCCCATGTCCACCCCCGGAACGCGCGTTCCGAGAGCCGGAATATCGCCCATGAGCACCTGCGCCATGACCTCGTTGACGAGGCCCCGAAAGGGCCTCTCCCCCGTCAACATCTCGAAGAGCACGATGCCAAGTGCCCAGAGGTCGGAACGGTGGTCGACCGGTTTGGCGGCCACTTGTTCGGGGCTCATGTAAAATGGCGAGCCAACGCGCCCGCCCGCAACGGTGGAGTGGCCATCGGAGTGCCCCAGGTTCTTGGCAACTCCGAAGTCGAGGACGCGGACGACCTCCTCGCCCGAGTCCTCGTCGACCTCCAAGAACACATTGGCAGGCTTCAGATCGCGATGGACGATCTGATGAGCGTGGGCGGCGGCCAGGGCCCGGGCAATGTCTCTGCCAATCCGAGACGCGTCCGAGACACCCAGCCGCCCCTCGCGCTTGAGCTTCTTGTCGAGGGTCTCCCCCCGCAAAAGCGGCATGACGAGCACCGGCTCCCCCGCGCTGGTCTCGACGAAGTCGAGGATCTCGATCACGTTTTTCTGGCGAATTTGGCCGTAGGCGCGAGCCTCGCGCGCGAGGCGAATGCGCATTTCTTCGTCGGGCAGGAGCAGCCGCTTGAGGGCCACTTCGCGGCCCGTTCGCTCGTTGACCGCGGCCCACACCTGGCCCATGGCCCCCGCGCCGATCTTGCGATCAAGGCGGTATTTGTCCGCGACCACGAGCCCCGATTGCCAAGGCGTCACGGCGCCCTCCGGCAGAAACGCGCGCGAGACGCGCCTAGCGATGCGTCTTTTCGCGCGTATTCATCGAAGCGATGCCCTGTCACGCACCGGGACTAAGCGACGAGCGTGCCGCCCGGCAACATTCGCAAAGCAGCTTACATTCGGCTACGTCTGCTACCGTGCGGTTCGGGAAATCGGTGTGCGGCGCCGCGCGAGCGCCGTCGCCCGCGCGGCATACCGTCTTGATGAAGGGAGGCCCGAAGGCCGTTCAGGAGAGGTCAGCTTCCACCCGCGCCGCCGCCGGCACCGCCGGACCCGCCGGCGCCACCGCCGCCCGTTCCGGAGCCACCGCACTGCTCGATACCCGCGCAATCGGCGCACACGCAGCCCTCGTAGAGCGGCGCGCAAATGCCGTCGTCAACGCAGTTGGCCGCGTCCGTACAATAGGCGTCACCCTCGCAGTCGGCGCAGAAACAAGCATCGTAGATGGTGCACATGCCATCATCGGTGCACGCGGCGCACTGGGCCGTGCCGAGGCAGTCGACGCAGGCGCACGAGTCGCTAGCCAGGTCGCAGACGCCGTCGCGCGTGCCGCCGCCGCAGGCAGCTACGTTGTCTGTGCAGTTGTCGGTCGTCCAGCAGTCGGTGCAGTTGCAACCCTCGTTGTAAGAATCGCACTCGCCGTCATCCACGCAGTTGTTGTCGGCCGGGTCGCCACAAAGCCAGTGTGTGTCGCACTCAGGGCAGGTGCAGGAATCCAGTTCGTCACAGGAGTCGTCCGCGATACAGCCACCCTCGGTGCAGGAGCCAATAGGCGCGCAGTCCTCGCAATCGCAGTCCTCCACGTCAAGCTCGCACAGGCCGTCCGGTGCGCCACCGCTGCAGATGGAGCCAGTGCCCGTCGATGTGCTGCTCACCGTCGTGCCCGTGGTTGCCGTCGTACCAGTGACGTCCGATGTGCTCGACGTAGACGTCGCCTCGCTCATTTGCAAAACGACATCCCCCACGCAAGCGCTCCACAGATAGACCGCGCCCAAGCCAAAGAGGGACAGAAAGAGCAGAGGACTTTTCGTAACCTAACCATCGCAGATTGCGGGGGGCCGGGTCAACGGCAACGCATCTTCGGCATCACTTCCTTCATCAACCGCGTCGTCCGCGGTTTAGTCTGAAGAGCCATGTCGTCGGAACCGCGGCAGACCAAGCTGGAGCGGGAAGTGCGTTTGCTCGAAGAGGCACTGCGGGCCGAGCGCGCGAAGTCAGAGGCGTTCACCAACGCGAGCCACGAGGTCCGCACGCTGCTGTCGGGCGTCCTCGGCATGACAGCCCTCCTGCTCGACGGCGAGCTTTCCAGTCAACAGCGGGAGCATGCCAGGCGCATCCGCGCATCGGGTGACGCGCTCCTCGCCCTCGTGAACGACTTCTTGGACTTCGCGAAGTCGGAGAAGGGCCAAATCACGGTCGAAATGCACGACTTCGACGTGCGCAAGGTCGTGGAGGAGGTGGGCGAAATCGTCGCCGAGCGCGCCTCGACGCGGGGCCTCGACCTCTACACCTACGTGCACGCCGGGGTTCCAAGCACGGTGCGCGGCGACTCGTCGCGGCTTCGTCAGGTGCTTTTGAACCTGGTGACCAACGCGATCAAATTCACCGAGCGCGGCGAGGTGGTGCTGCGCGTGACGGCGGGGCCGCGGCGCAGCCGCGCCGAGCTGTTGCGCTTCGAGGTCGCGGACACGGGCGTGGGCATCGAGCCCACCTGGCTCGCGCGCATCTTCGAGCCCTTCGCGCAGGCCGTCCCCAATCGCGGAGGGACGGGCCTGGGTCTCACGATCGCGCGTCAGATCGCGGAGGCGATGGGGGGCACCCTGAGCGCGACGAGCGAGCTTGGCACGGGCAGCTCGTTCTCCCTCGTGTTGCCCCTCGAGCGCGTTCAGGCTGCCGCGCCTCGCGGCACCTTGCCCCGGGCCGAGCTCGAGCATCGAAGAACGCTGGTGGTCAGCGCGAGCGCTACCGGACGGCAAATCCTCACGGAGCAGCTCCGAGGGCTGGGCCTCGACGTCGAAGCGCGGGCCGACGAAGAGCTCGCTTTGGCGGCCCTGGAGACGGCCGTCATGCGCAAGAAGCCGTTCGAGCTTCTGCTGTGCGAGGCGGACCTGGCCAAGGGCACGGGCTACGCGCTCGCAGGGCACATCGACGGACGTTTCGGAGCGGCGGGCCCACGGGTGGTGATCATGGCGTACCCAGGAGCGCCCCGACCCCCGACCCCTCCCAACGTCGTCGCGCCCCTGCTCAAGCCGGTTCGCTACGGGGACCTCGCGGCCACCGTGCAGAAGCTGTTGAGCGCGCCCGACGATCGCGTGGAGCTCAAGTCGCTGGTGGACGATGTGGATGACGCCGTCGAGGTCACCAAGAAATTTACCGCGCGCGTCACCTTGCTGGTCGTCGAGGACGATTTCGTAAACCAAAAAGTGACCACGTTCATGCTGCAAAAACGGGGCTTTTTGGTCGATGTCGCGAGCAGCGGGACAGAGGCCGTGGAGCGCATGGCCAAGCAGACCTACGGCGCAATTTTCATGGACTGCCACCTGCCCAACATGGACGGCTTCGAGGCGTCCGCCCTTGTACGCAAGCGCGAGCGGGAGCTTGGTCTCGGACACACGCCGATCATTGCGCTCACCGCGGACGCCCGCGGCGTGAACCGGGATCGCTGTTTGGCCGCGGGAATGAACGATTTCTTGACCAAACCGATCGTGGCTCCGGACCTCGACGCGGTGCTCGCGAGGTGGTGCGCGCCGCGCGCGCCCAAGGCCAAACGCAAGTCGTCCTCCCGCATTCCTTCGCCCCGCGCCGCAGAAGAACGAG
>CAYLJT010000002.1:0-42333 GCA_964383995.1 uncultured Polyangiaceae bacterium | reverse complement strand
ATGGCGTGGGCCTCGTCGATGGCAAGGGTGACGGGCTTCGCGGGCGTCTTCTCCTCGGTCGTGGCAGACGAGCCGCCGCCGAAGGGCGTGCTGGGGGTCGCCTCGGGCTCCTCGGGTGGGATGATCAGGCGGGCGCCTTCCATCTCCACGCCGGAGAACCAGTAGCCCGAGAGGTCGTCGATTTCGAGGCGCTTGGCCTGCGCGCCGTTCTTCGCCTCGGCCCGCGCGAACTCTTCGATCAGGCGATCGCGCAGGCGCTCGTAGGGGAAGGTCAGGTAGCCGAAGAGGCCCAGGCACATGAGGTAGAACAGCGGGTAGAGCACCCACTTGGCGACGGTCACGAGCTTACCCTTCACGGAAGCTTCTCCTCTTGTTCGGGCGTGGTTGTGGCGTCCTTCTTGGGCTCCTTGGCGTCTCCCTTGACCTCCTTGCGGTCAAAGGCAGACACGCCGAGCTCGACCTCCCACGAGTCGGCCTCCCCGGAGCGCGGCTTCAGGTTGAGCTTCGTGATGGCGACTGGGTAGCCTGAGCGCTCGATTTTTTCGAGCATCTTGACGAAGGGCTTCATGCCGATCTTGTGCATCTTGATCACGGCGATGCGCTCGGAGTAGCGCTTTCCGTGGGGCACCTCGGGCTTGTCCGACGACTCGGGCACGACCAGCTCGTTCGCGCGGGCGGCCTCTTCGATGAAGCCCGCCAGGGGAGGGGCAGGGCGCGCATAGCGCGCGAGCACGGCCTCGCGTCGCGCCTTGCGGTCGGCGACGAGCCCCTGCGAAGCCTGAATCTGCGTGATGAGGTCGCGGATCTCGGCGTTGCGGTCGCGTCTGTCCGAGACACTCTGGTAGATGAAGTACGGCAACAAGAGGACCACGAACAGGCCCACCACGCCGCCCAGGGCAAGCAACAGCTTGCGCTCGCGGGGCTCCATCTTGGCAAGGAATGCCGGGCTGTTCATCGCTCTTCCTCCGGCTTCTCGGCCTTCTCGGCGGCGGTCGTCCCCTCGCCGGTCGTCTTTTTCTTCTTCTTTTCGTCACAGCGCACGTCGAGCTCGAGCACGTACTTCTGTTTGTCCTGCGCGAACTGGCTGGTGCGCGGCAGCTTGACGTCTTTGAAGCACTTGTGCTCCTTGAGCTTGTCGGCGATGGGCTGGGCGTCGGGGATGGAAGGGACGGTGCCTTGAATCATCACGTGCCCGCGCTGGAAGTCGAGCTCCACGACGTCGTGCACGGTGCTCTTCGGGACCGCTTCGGAGAGCGCGACCATGACATCGAACGCGTCGGCCTTGGGCAGCGGGTCTTCGTCGGCGCCCGAGGGATCTTGCTCCAGGAGCTGGCGAGCGCGGTCCGGATCGTCGGTGCCTTCGCCGAGGATGCTCTCCGTCGTCGCCTTGAGCGACGCCGCGAGCCGCTCGTGCTCGGCGTCGAGGCTCTGAATTTCGGCCACCAACGAGAAGCCAAAGCTTGCCAGGATGACCGCCGCGAGGCCCGTCAAGATAGGCACCTTCTCACGCAAGAACGGGTAGCTGCGCTGGGCCTCCAGGACCCCCTGGCGCAGGTTCAGGCCGCGCGACTTGCCGGCAAGGCCGAGGGCCAAACCGAGCGATTTGGCGTGCCGCGGGAGCACCGCCATCTGTTCGGGGGTCAGACCTTCCACCTGGGGCACGGGGAGCTGCCTGACCGGCACACCGAGCTCCGTGGCGAGGAAGGCTTCCGCGCCCGACAGGCTGGCGCCGCCGCCGCCCAGGTAGATGAGCGACGGTGCGTCGCCCCCCACCGCGCGGTAACCGGACAGGGTTTGCCTGAGCTCCCGCGCGAGGGCGTAGGCCCCCTGGGGAAGACCGATGGTGCCCCGCGACAACGTGCGCACGAAGACGGGCTCGCCACCGACCAGGAAGAGCACATCGCTGGCGGCGTCGCCGAGCTCGACCACGGCGATGGTGGTAGGCCCTGGGCCTGGGGGCGGGGCGATGTCGGGCGGGAGCTTCTCCAGGCCGGGCAACAGGGAGGAAAGGTCGGCGAGGGGCAGGGGACCCGTGCCAACCCGCTCGGGCTCCATGCCCAGCGTGTCTCGGACAAGACGGATCGGCTCGCGAATGTCGTCGATGCGCGCGATGGCCGCCAGCACTGGCAAGGTGTTGGAGCCGGGGCGGGGCTTCAGCAGGCGGTAGTCGAAGATGGCATCTTCCATCTCGAAGGGCACCGTCGCCTCGATCTCGAAGGCCAGCACGCTCTCCAGCTCTTTGGCCGCCGCAGCGGGTAGATCGAGCCTACGGAACAACGCGCGCTCGCCCGACAGGGCCACCGCGCAGGCGTCCGGTTTGACGCCCGCCACCGCCGCGCGCAGCGCCGCCTCCAGGGAGCCGTGGGCGTCGACGGAGGCCTCGCCCAGGGCCTCGACCACCGTCCGCCGGTAGGCCGTCCGCACCAGGGCGGTGCGTACGACCGTCTTTTCGATGTCTATCCCGAGCAGTCGCGACATGGTTCCTCTTCTGCCCTATTCCACACGAAAATAGATGACGTTGCCTGCGGGGTTCGAGGCAAGGGCCTGAAGTTGTTGTTCTGGAGTGACGTCGGGGGGAGGTGACGACGAGGCGCTGTTTTGCTCGCCCGCCGAGGGGGTGGTCTGCACAGCCCCGCCCAGCAGCCCCGAAATACCGGTCTCGCTCAGCTCGGCGGCGTTGCGGAAATCGACCACCGCGTGGACGCGGACGCGCGTCTCCCTGCCCCGACCTGGAATCACGCCGTCCGCGTAGATGCTGAAGATCTTGCTCTCGGTCGAGATCACCTTGCGCAGCTCGGCCTCGCTCAGAAACTCGACGGGTTGCAGGCCTGCCGCGAACAGGATCTCACCCATGGGCCCCTTGCCCTTGAGCACGTTGACGAAGTCCTTCTCGGACGTGAACAGCGGCGCGCCCTGCAACAGCGACTTGACCATGGTGACGCCCATCAGGAAGGTCTGCTGCTGGATGGGGTCGGTGCACATGGGGGTCTCGGGCTTCGCGTTGCCGCAAATGAGCGCCCAGAGTGTCTCGGCGTTTGCCGTATTGACGTTGATCTTCCCTTGACCCCAAATGGTCACGTTGCGCTTCTTGGGGTCGGAGGGGTCGGGATCCACGAAGGTGGCCCAGAAGTCGTCGCCCATGCCCCGCACCAGGCGCAGCTCGTCGAGGGAGTCGAAGGCCGCGTTCTTGCGCAGGTAGTCGAGGCCTATGGTTTGGTAGTAGTTGTCCTCGGTGCCTCGCGATCCGGCGTTCGTGGCGGTCGGATCGCACGGGAACAGGTTCTCGTCGAAGTCGGCCCAGTCGACGATCGCCCCGCAGATGGTGGCGCGATCGGAGAACTGACCGTCCGCGTCGCGGTTCTCGAACAGCTCGTTGTATTGCGGCGGCGCGATCAGGCCGAGGAGCTGGAGCGACAGGCGCTGTTGCGTCAAGGCTTCGCCGCGGGATGCAATGTTCAGGTCGATCTTCGAGTCCTCGTCGACGATCGTCACGACGTAGCTGCCTCCGCCGAGGCCCAGGTTCTTGCCCGTCTCGGTGCTGACCCCGGCGAGGGCCGAGAAGGCCTCTGCGCCGATTTCGTCGTTGAAGGGCCCGAGCACCATGTCCGAGAACTCCCACACCGGAATTTGCGGGGGCTTGCGCTTCAACAACATGAACAGCGGGGCGATGGAGCGACGAATGGTAGGCTCCGTCGCGATCAGGAGGCGCGACAAGTTCACCCCGCTGCGGGCCACGTATTCGGCCCGCAAGGCGTCGCGATCGGCCATCGCGGCGGCCATGTCCGCGCTCGTCCCTTCCTGGAGCTCGGTCAGAAAAACGGTCAGGATGGTGAGCGCTCCCAACACCAGGATCAGCGCGACCCCTCGCTCTTCGACCTTACGCTTGCGGCGTTTTGTGCTGGGAGCGCGCATGGTCACCTGTTCGTCGCGGTGGACGTGGGTTGGGTTGGATTGAGCGACGCAAACGAGATCGGGCTCTGCATCGCGATCGGCACCTTGGTGGAGAACACGACCGGCTTGTCGCCCGGGCCGCCCTTGAGCGAGAGGATGATGTGCACCTGCAGGGGCAGGCGCATGAACTGCCCCGCCGGTTGTGTGCTGTCCCAACTGTCGAGCCACTCGCCGGTGAGGGGCTCCAGGTAGGCGAGCTCGAAGCTGTCGACGTCTTCGGCGACCACGTTGACGATGCCGCCGCGATCGGGCTCGAGGTCGATGTATTTATCTTCCCGGCGCGCCAGGTCGACCTTGCCACCCTCCGGATCGCGCGAGGCGAAGTAGGACAGCTCGTTCTGGTCGGACTCGTGCGCGTCGCGGCCGAAGCGACGGTGCGAAAACGAGGTGAAATCCAGGCGATCGATGGGCGATTCGCGGGTGCCGATGAAGATCGTCGCGCGGGTGGACTGGGCCGCGACCAAGGGCTCGTGGGTGGACAGGAACGCGGTGGTCACCTCCCGAGAAATGCGCGAGAGCGCCGAGCGGCCATGTTGGTAGCGCTCGTTCATGTGCGCGAGCGCCGTCTTGCTCTTCGACATGCCGTCGAGGGCGCCATAAACGAGGGTCGCCACCAGGGCCAGGATGCCGACCGAGACCAGCACCTCGAGCAGGGTCAGGCCGCGCTGCGAAGCTCGGGAAGTACGCCGTTTCATTCCCGGGTCCCCTTCGAGCCGCTGGAGGCGTCGAGGATTTGATCCATCGCCGCGTCCTCCCCAGGCACCTCGCCGACCAGGCCACCTTGCCGTGGGTTCGTGACCCATTGCACGAGGTCGATGCTGCGTTCGATCGTGCCTTCCTTCCAGGTCACGGTGACCACCACGCGCCGCGTGCTGGCCTCGAACACGCTTTTCAAATCGGGGTAGACCATGCTCATGACCATGCCGGCGACGCCGGCCATGGCCCCCGCCGCGCCCCCGGCGACGTCGCCGCTGCCGCCCGCCAAGAGCCCCGCGATGTCGCCCATCGACGCGCCGGGATCGACGGCCGTCTTCCCTTGGTCGATGGCCGAGAGCTGCCCCAACGCGCCGAGGTCGCCGCCGCCCAGATCGAGGCTGGAGTCTAGATCGAGGTCGCCCAGCTTGGGCTCCGGCAGCTCGGGCTTGGCGATCACCCAACTGCACGTCATGATCGACTCGTCGCCGTCGCAGCAAGGGCCGCTGTCCGTCTCGTCGAGCTCCTGGAAGCCGTCTTTCAAGAGGTGCTCTTCGAGCTCGCTCATCTTGCAGCGCAAGAGGCCCGTGGCAAGACCCGTGTTGCGGGCCAACGACGAGGTCGTGAACGCCCCCGCTTGGGCCGACAAAATCGCGGTCAGGCCGAGGCCCAAGATGGCCACGGCGACCATCACTTCAAGGAGGGTAAACCCGCGATTGCGCCGTTTCATAGGGCCTCGTCCCTCTCCGATTCGTCCTCTTCGTTGCGCGGCCGAGGCATGTCGGCGCGACCTCGGACGATCTCCGTCTTACCGGTCAAGGGTGATACCACGACGGTCAGCACATCGTCGTCGTCTTCGTCGGCGGCGCCGCCCTTGGAGATGACGATCGCGGCCCGTTCGGTCTGACCTCCGGGCCAGAAATACAGATAAGCTCGGTCCTCCGTCACCGGCTCGTCGTCGTGGCTCGTTTCCACCTGGACGATGCGCACACCCTTGTCGAGATCCTTCCCCGTCTTACCTGCCTCCGGGTTGAAGCCCAAGGCCTTGGCGGGTTGGAAGGACGCGCGGGCTTTGCGCGGACCTTCCGTCGCCGCGTCCGCCGCTTCTTGCGCCTCACGCTCCGCTTCGGTGGCCGCCTCGGCGCCCCCCGAACGTTCGCCTTTGACGAGCAGGTGCGGGCTCGCGGCTTCCTCCAAGGACACCGTTTGCGTGCCCAGATCGAACACGATGCGCACCGTCTTGGTCGACGCGCTGGCATGCCCGTAGGCGATGCGCACCGCGCCGGCCACCATGACGGCAGAGCGCTTGAGCCGGGCGCTCTCCACCACGCCCGTGCCCAGCATGGCCATCCCGGTCATCAGCGACACTAGGGCGACGGCCATCAGCACCTCGATCAGGGTCACGCCGCGGGCGCGCCCCCGCCAGCGAATCGCCTGGATTCGTTGGTGGAAGGTGAGGTGGGCGCCCGGGTGGTTCATGGCCTTGGCTTACTGGTTGGCGACCTTGTCGATCTCAGCGTTGGACATGTCGTCGCGCAGATCGTCCGGGGTACCTTCCTTCTTGTCGGGGCCCGAAGAGAGCACGCGCACGTCGCCGTCGCCGCACGACAGGCGGAAGGGGATGCCCCAGGGATCGTCGATCTTCTTGCCGTCGATGTTCTTGGCGGTCACGAGGTCCTGCACGCTCGGGCAACCTTCCCCGGAGGAGTTCAGGTTGATGTACAGATCGGCCGCCTGCTTCACGGTCCGCGCGCCCTCCACGGCGAGCTTGACTTGAGCCTTCTTGTACTGCGGGAACACGAGCAACGTGGCACCGCCCGCGATGAGCGCCATGATCGACACGACGATCAGGACCTCGACGAGGGTCACGCCCCGCGTCAGGACGCGCCGAAGACGCCGCGCCGTCTCGCGGTACGATGCGTTCTTGGTTGGCCTTTTTTGTACGGCGCTCAAAACGTTCTCCATTTCTTTCTCCATTATTCCACGCGATCGAGTCCGCCCGGCTCGCCGTCCGGGCCATTGCTCATGAGGTCGTAGCCCAAGGGGTCGCGGCGACCTGGGCAGACAAGGCGCAGGGGGTTCCCCCAGGCGTCGTTGATGGGCGCCGCCAGGAAGCCGTCGCTGCGCAGGGTGTCCAGGGAGGGAGGACAGCCCCCGTCGTGCTCCGCTCGGTAGGCCTCCAGTGCACCGTGGACCACGCCGAGGGTCGCGCGGGTGGCGCGCTCGTCGGCGATGCCCCGCTCGTGGCTGCGCAGGAGCAGGTAGACGATGAGGGCAGCGAGGGCCGTCAGGATCCACTTGGCGCGCGCGATCCTCCTGCCGAGGAGCAGCCCAGAGCTGCGCTCCCACGGGAAGAAGATGGTGCGGTCGGAGGTCCTGCGGCGCTTCATGGTTAACCGGCAAAGCTTGACATCTGGATGAGAGGCATGAGGATCGACATGGCGATGAAGCCGACGGCGCCGCCCATCATGACGATCATGAGGGGCTCCAAAAGGCTGGTGAGGAGCTGCACGCGCGTCTCCACCGACGAGTCGTAGGCGTCCGAGACACTGGCCAACATCTGCTCCAATTGGCCGCTTTTTTCGCCGATGGCGATCATGTGGGTGACGATGGGTGGAAAGCGTCCGCTGCGCTTGAGCGGCTCGGAGATGCTCTGCCCCTCGCGGATGGAGCCGATGGCGTCCGTGATGACCTTCTCCAGGACCGCGTTGCCGAGGACGTTGCGCACGATATCCATGGCGGAGAGCAAAGGCACGCCGGCGCCGAGCAAGGTGCCCAAGGTGCGCGCAAAGCGCGCCACGCTGATCATCTGGATGAGCTTGCCAAAGACGGGGGCCCGGAGCATGAGGTCGTCCCAACGGAGCCGACCGCTGGGCGTCCGCTTGTAGCGACGAAAGCCCCAGATGCCGCCAACCATTCCCAAGAGCACGACCCACCAGTACTCGGACAGAAAATCGGACACCCCGAGCAGCAAGGCCGTATACCAGGGTAGGGCCTGATCCATCGAGTCGAAGATGCTCTTGACGTTCGGGACGACGGCCACCATCAAGACCGACACCAGGGTGGTGCCGATCAGCAACATCAGGGCGGGGTAGGCCAGGGCGGCGACGACCTTACCTTGCAGGCGGGCCTGGGCTTCCATGAACGAGGTCAAGCGCTCCAGCACGACCTCCAACGTGCCCGACGACTCTCCCGCGCGCACCATGTTGATGTAGAGCGGAGGGAAGATCGTCGGGTGGGCTTCCAGGGCGGCGGCGAAGCTGATGCCCTCGCGGACCTGCTCGCGCACCGTCGTCAAGGCCCGGCGCAACGACTCGCGCTCGACTTGATCGATCAACGCATTGAGCGACTCGAAGAGCGGGATCCCGGCGCGCAGCAGCGTGGCGAGCTGCCGTGTCATGATCGCGACGTCCGACGTGGAGGGGCGGTCGAACAGGGCGGTAAGGTTGATGCTCCGCTTCTTGGTCTCCTTGTTGGCCTTGTCTTCGGTGGCCAGGGTCAGGAGCACGCCGTCTTTGCGCAGGGCCGCGCGCAGGGCCTTGGGGTTGTCCGCGTCGCGCAGGCCCTTCACGGGCTTGCCGGTGCCGATCAGGATTCCGCGGTACTCAAAGACAGCCACGATGCCCTCACTCGTCGACGATCACGTCTTCTTGCGTCGCCGCCAAGACCTCTTCCACCGTGGTGAGGCCTGCCATGACCTTGCGTGCGCCGTCGTCGCGCAGAGAGTCCATGCCCTGCCCGACCGCCGCGCGCTTGATGGTCTGCGCGTCCGCGCTGCGTAGGATGTGCGGACCCACCGCGTCGTCGATCACCAGCATCTCGTAGATGCCGCGCCGACCCACGAACCCCTTCTGCAAGCACTGCTCGCAGCCACCCTGCTTGTGGAATACCCAGTCGCGCACACCCGAGCCGAGCGGACGGTAGTCGACGCCGTGGGGCACATATCTATGGGAGGGCGTTCGGCGCTCGCGCCAAGCGATGCGCTCGTCGTCAAGGCCGAGCTGGGAGCGCTCGTAGTCGGAAGGACGGTAAGGTATTTTGCAGGCCGGGCACAGCACGCGCACGAGCCTTTGCGCGAGGATGCCGATGACGCTGCTGCGCACCAAGAAGGGCTCGATCTCCATCTCGACGAGGCGCGTGACGGCGCCCGCGGCGTCGTTCGTGTGGATCGTCGAGAGCACGAGGTGGCCGGTCAAAGACGCGTGGATCGCGATCTCTGCGGTTTCGCGGTCGCGGATCTCGCCGACCATGATGACGTCCGGATCTTGACGAAGGAAGGCCCGGAGCGCGCTGGCGAAGGTAAGACCGATGGAAGGGTGGACGTGCACCTGGTGGATGCCGCCGATCTCGTACTCGACGGGATCCTCCGCGGTCAGGATGTTGCGGCTCGGCTCGTTGATGCGGTTCAGGCAGGCGTAGAGGGTCGTGGTCTTACCGCTACCCGTGGGGCCGGTGACCAGGATGATGCCGTCGGGCTTTTGGATCAGCCCGTCCATGACGGCGAAGTCGCGCGGAGAGAACCCCAGATCTTCCAGGCTCATCAGGGCGCTCGTCTTGTGCAAGATACGCATGACGATGCGCTCGAAGCCCCGGCTCGTGGGCACCGAGGAGACACGGATGTCGACGCTCTTACCCGCGATCTTCAGGGTAATACGGCCGTCTTGCGGCAGGCGCTTCTCGGCGATGTTGAGGGACGCCATGATCTTGACGCGCGCGATGATGGGCGCCATGAACTGCTTCGACGCGCGTCTCGCGACGTAGAGCTCGCCGTCGATGCGGTAGCGAACCACGACGTCGCGCTCCTCGGGCTCGATGTGGATGTCGCTCGCACGCTCGCGCACCGCCTGGGCGAACAGGCCGTTGACCCAGGCGATGATGGGGGCGTCGTCGTCCGAGTCGATGATGTCGACGAGGTTGTCTTCCTCCAGCGCGTGATCGCCCTTCAGCGTGCCGCTGTCGCTCTCCTTGCGCTCCCACACGCGGTTGATGCAGTTGAGCACCGTCTCGGTCGTGGCGACCGCCACCTCCACGGGCTTGCCGAAGATGGTCCGCACGTCGTCGATGGCCACGGTGTCGAGGGGGTCGGCCACCACGCAGTAGACGTGGCCGTCGTCCTCGGAGAGAGGGAGGATCTTGTGCTGCTTGGCGTACGTGATGGGCAGGCGTTCGACGACGCCGAGGGGCACGGCGTCGATGTCGATCTTCGCCATGTAACCGAGGCCGCACTCGTCGGCGAGGGCCTGCGCGATGCGAGGTTCGTCGGCGATGTTCTGGGCGAGCACGAGGTCGACGATGCTCTGGCCGCGCTCCTTGGAGGCTTCGAACAACGACGCCACGCGGCCCTCCGGCACGACGCCGCGCCGCACCAGAATTTCGGTAAGGTACTCTTGTCCGGTGGCCGCCACGGTCGATCTTACTCCACTCTCTCGACGGGCTTACCCGGCGTGCGGTTCGGGGGAATACGCACCTTGGAGCGGGACGGGTTGGCCTCGCTCGGCGCGGCGGGCGCCGTCTCTATGCCGTCCGCGGTGGCCACGCCGCCGCTCCGACCCACCTGCGGCATCGCGATGGGAGCCTGGGGCTCGTGTGCCATGGGGCCCTTGGGGCGCGCCTCTTCTTCCAGGCGAAGCCGCTCTTCTTGCCTGCGCATCGACTGGCGGATCTCCTCGACCAGGCCGTTGGCGCGCGTGTAGTCGCGCGGCGGTCGCCACTCGGCGGTCTCGCTGAACACGAAGTACCTGTCCAGAAACTCCTGGCGTTCCTGCATCTTGCGCTCGAAGATCGCCCGCAGATCGTCCTGATCGCGGATGACGTACGGGGTCAGAATCAAGAGCAGGTTGGTCTTCGTCGTCTTCTTCTGCGACTGCCGGAACAGCGCGCCGAGCACCGGGATATCGCCGAGCACGGGCACCTTCGTTTGACCGTTGACCACGGCGTCTCGGACAAGACCGCCGATTACAACCGTCTGCTGGTCACGCACGATGAGCGTCGTGTTGGCCGTGCGCTTGTTGATGGGCACGGCGCCCAAGGCGCCCGTCGGCGAGCCCGCGTCGGAGATCTCCTCGGTCAGCTCCAGCCGCACCTGATCGGAGTCGTTGACGTGGGGGACCACCTTGATTTTGGTACCGACGTCTTGGCGCGGCGCCTGGAAACCGAGGCCCCCGCCGAGCAGCCCGCTCAGGTTCCCTGCCAGGCCAGCGGCGGCCCCCGCCTGACCGCCGGCGGCGCCGGCAAGGCCCGCCAGGCCCGAGAGGCCCGAGCCTCCCACGTTGGTCTGTAGCGGGATGTTCTGCCCAATGGAGATCTCGGCAGCGACGTTGTCGGTGGCGAGGATGTGGGGTGTGGCGAGCACGTTGGAGTCGCCGTCCTTGGCGAGGGCGTGGAGGACCACGCCGAGGGCGGGGATGGAGATGCCCGTCCCGAACAGGTTTTGCGAGCCCTCGATGTCCGGTCCGCGGACGCCCAGGGCCAACGCTTCCAGGTTGGAAGGCACGCCGGAAATGGAGGCTCCGACGTTGTTGCCGCCGTAAATGAAGCCGTCGTCCCCACCGTCGAGGGGCAGCCCGCCATGGTAGCCAAGGCCGATGTCGGTTGAGCGGTCGACGTTGACGTCCATGACCACGGCCTCGATGAACACCTGCCTACGCGGCTGATCGAGCTTGTCGATCACCCCGCGGAGCTGGGCGTAGTCGCGCAGGGAAGACGTGGTCACGAGGGAGTTCGAGGCCTCGTCGCAGGTGACCCGGATCTGACCCTCGAAGATGTCTTCCGTCGAGCCCGGCGTCGCCGGGCCGGCGCCCTTCGCGCCCGCGGCCGGCCGGCTTCCGCCGCGGGCCGCGCCGCCACCGCCGCCACCGCCGAGGATTTGGTTCAGGGTGTTCGAGAGGTCTTGGCAGGCCGCGTGTTGCAGCGGCAAGACGTGGATCTGACCGTCCCCCGACTGGGGCACGTCGAGGCGCTTGACGAGCTCCAAAAGCCGCTGGTAGTCGCCCTCCGTGGCCCCCACGATGAGCGAGTTGGTGCGGTCGTCGGCGATGATGCGCGGGCCCCCGACGCGCGCTCCCTTGCCACCGCCCTTCAGGTCCAAAATCTCGTTGATGCGCGCGGCCACGTCGGATGCCGAGCCGTAATAGATGGGCTCTACCCAGAGCAGCTCACCGGCCCCGCCCACGTCGATCTCCTCGACGATGCGCAGCATGCGCCCGATGTTGTTACCCGTGTCCGTGATGATCAGCAGGTTGCCGCCCGGGTAGGGCGTAATGTCACCGTCTTTGGACTTGAATTTCTGGAGCAGCGTGGCGGTCTCCGTCGCGTCGACGTTCGACAGGCGGTAGATGCGCGTGACGTAGCGGTCCTCGGCGGGCACCGGGGACGCCGGTCCGTAGATGGGCGTGCTGTCCGAGACAACCCCGGGCGACTCCGTGATTTTCAGGAAGCGCCCCTGGGGGACGACCGTCATGCCGTTGGTCTGCAAGATCGTCAGGAACGCGGCGTACGCCTCGGCCGCCGTGATCTTCTCTGGCGAGTAGATCGTGGCCTTGATCTGCCGCAGCTTGCCGCCGTAGATGAAGCGCTTGCCGGTGATGTTGCTGATGGCCTTGACGATCTCGGGCAGGTCAGCGTCCTCCAGGTTGAAGCCGACGAGATAGCCCCCACCCTTCGGGCGGAAGTCGATCTCCTTCATGCCTTGCTTGACCGACGCCATCGGATCGTCGGCGGGGGTCGCCGCGCCCGCGGGGGCAGCACCCGCGGCACCAGCGGCACCGGGCGCGCCCGCGGGGGCCTTCCCGCCTGCGGGCGCCGGTGCGGCGGGAGCAGGAGCGCCGGGCGCGGGAGCGCCAGGCCGCGGCGGTGCTCCGGCGGGCGCCGGCGGTACGGGCGTACGCAGGGTCGGAGCGCCCCGAGTGGTAGGTTGGGCGGCGGCGTCGACGGGCCAAAGGAGCAGGGCCGTCAAGGCCAGCGGAGCCGCGAACCGGCTCGCGGCGCTGACTCCGAAAAACGGGCCCTGAATTTTAGGGCCCCAAGACTTCGTTCGATCTCTCATCGTGGGCATTGTGGGCATTCTTCTAACGGTTTTGGCCTTGCCACCGTGGAGGTCAGTCGTCCGTTCCGGAGACGACCTCTTGCTGCTTGTCCGATTGCCGCTTGGGCTTTACGAGCGCTTTGCTAGGAGCCTTGTTTCCGATCGCCGCGGGCAACGCGACGTCCGGTTCATCTGCCGAGGAAGGCGCGCTCTTCTCGCCCGGCAATAAGCTCTCCGTGGTCGCCACCAGGGCGAAGCTCAAGAGACCGACGAAGAGGGCCGAGCCGGCCAACATGGCGATTACAGAGAGCACTGTGCGCTTCATCAAGCTGCCGTCTACCCATGTTCGAAACCGGTTCATGGCTTTGTTCTTCCAGTCTTCCTACTTAATTGCGAAGTCGATGTTCATGTCCTTGCCGCGCCGATTGACGGTGACCGTCAGGTGATCGGCGGTGCGTAGTCGGGCGTAGGCCTCGAGGGCCTTTTCGGGGCTGCCCATGTCGAAGCCGTTGATGCTCTGGAGCCGGTCGCCGTTCTGCATGCCCAGCGTGCCGAGCAGCGAGTCGGGGCGGATGCCGAAGAGACGAATGCCCACCACCTTGTCGCCCTGCTTTTCGGGTACGATACGCGCGCTCTTCATGAGCTCGGCTTGGTTCTCCAGGATCTGGTCGACCACGCCGCGCTCGATGCTGAACTCGGTCTCGCTGATCTTGGTGATCTTCGACGAGATCTCTGCGGGGACCTTCTTGCCACCCTTGGCCGGCGTCGCGGGGGCCGCGGGAGCGGGGGCCGCCGCAGTCTTGCCAGTCGGCGCTGCCCCGAAGGCCACGATCTGGCAGCGGGAAGAGCCGTTCGTCAACCACACGCGGTCCCAGCTGATGAAGTGCACCGTCTGCCCGCCCACGTCATCGCCTTGCCGTCGCAACATCGACTTACCATCGCTGCCGGCGATGGCTGCGAAGGACCAGCTCGGGTCCTCGGAGGCCGAGATCAACAGCACCTTTTGTCCCTCGCACGCCGGGTCTTCCAGGGGGTCGTTGGTCTGGGGCGCGGGGGGCGGGGCTTCCACCTCGGGGACGTCGTTGGAGCCGTCGAGGGGGCCTGTTTTCGAGTCGAACGGGTTGCGCGCCAAGATGGCAGCGGTGCCGCCCGTGACGTCCTTCGTCGAGTTCGTGCCGCCGCCGTGGCTTACGGGCTTGGGGACCACCAATTCGCCGCCCGAGGCCGCGATGCTGCCTGCCACGAGCTGGCCCATGCCGGAGGCCTGAAAATAAGCCGCGATGGCGACGAGGGCGCAGATAATGGCCGGAAAGTAGCGTTTGGCGATGGAGTCGAGACCCATGGGCTTTTTTCTCAAAGAGTGACAATAGCGAGCCGCGTGCCAGCGCGGCGGCCTTGATTTTTACGGAAAATGCGGGTTTTCTCGGCGTGTCTCTCGCCAAGCTGGCGCGCACCCCCGCGGGGCGGCCGCCACGTTTGCCAAAGTGACAATCGCGCTGCGTCGCCCCGCGGTTTACTTCGTCGGCGGCTCGTCGGGCTCGCCGGTTTCGCCCAATTTCCGGTAAATCGTGCGCGTGGAGATGCCGAGGAGCTGGGCGGCGACCGACTTGTCGCCCTTCGCGAAGCGCATGGTCTCGCGGAGCAGGCGGCGCTCCACCTCGTCGAGGGGCGTGCCTACGGCGAACGAAAGGGCCCACGGGTCGTCTTCGTCGCGCTTGCGCACCGATTCGGGGAGATCTTCCGGGCCGAGGCGGTCGGCCTTGCACAGCACGGCGGCGCGCTCGATGACGTTCTCCAGCTCGCGCACGTTGCCTGGCCACGAATAGTCCACGAGCAGCTTGAGCACCTCCCGCGAGACTTCCAGGCGAGGGCGGTTGTTCTTGGCGCAATACACACCCAAAAAATGGTCGACGAGCAGTGGAATATCTTCCCTGCGCGCGCGCAGCGGCGGCGCCGTGATGGCGATCACGTTGAGCCGATAAAACAAGTCTTCTCGGAAGCGACCGGCGGCCACCTCGGCGCGCAGATCTTTGTTCGTCGCGGCCACCACGCGCACATCGGCGCGCATCGTGTTGCCGCCGATGGGCTCGTATTCACCTTCCTGGAGAACCCTCAACAGTTTGACCTGTACGGAGGGCGCGAGCTCGCCGATTTCATCGAGAAAGAGCGTCCCTGCCTGGGCCTTGGCGAAGCGACCTTCCCTCCGTGCGAGGGCTCCGGTGAAGGCGCCGCGTTCGTAACCGAACAGCTCGGCTTCCAGGATCGTCTCGGGGATCGCCGAGCAGTTGACGGCGACGAACGGCCCGCGGGCCCTGCCGCTGGTGTCGTGGAGATACCTTGCCAAGAGCTCCTTGCCAGTGCCGCTCTCCCCGAGGACGAGCACCGTGGCGCTGGAGGGCGCCGCCTGGGTCGCCACCTCCAACACCCGGCGCAACGCTGGGGAAGAGCCCACGATCGCGCGGTTTCGTAGCAGGCGGATCTCCTGCTTGAGCGTGCGGTTCTCGGTGACCAGGCTCTGGCGTTCGGCGGCCTTGCGCACGCTCTTGACGATGGTCATGCGCTTGAGCGGCTTCTCCACGAAGTCGTAGGCCCCCTCGCGCATGGCCTGGACAGCGGTCTCCACGGTGCCGTAGGCCGTCATCACGACCACCTCGGTGTCGGCGGAGATCTGCTTGATCGCGCGCAGCAGCTCGAGGCCGCTCACGCCGGGCATCATGAGGTCGGTCAACACCACCTCGACCCGGTGGCTGCGCACGAGGTCGAGGGCTTCTTTGGCGCTTTCGGCCGTCAGGACCCGCAGCCCATCGCGCTGGAAGATTTTCTCCAGGGAGGCAAGGTTGGCCGGCTCGTCGTCGACCACGAGGACGGTAGGTCCCTTGGCCAGAGGAGCAGGGGAGGAGGCAGGGTCGGTCATCGTGGGTAGGTCAGCGGATGAGCTTGGAGAGGCGCCTGAATGCGTCGGAGCCAGCGCGGCCGAGCCAATCGAAGGCGATGGTCTCCGTGGTGGTCACCGTGGCCCCGGCGGCCTTGGCAAGGTCGAGCCCCACCTCGCGGTGATCATCCCGCCGCGAGGCAACGCCGTCGATCGGGATCAGCACCTGGAGGCCGCGTGCCGACAGGTCCCGCGCCGTCTGCAGCACGCAGACGTGGGCCTCCATTCCCACCACGATCGCGTTCTTGACGCTCAGCGTGGCGAGGTGCTCGGCAAAGGGTACGTCGCCGCAGGCGGAAAAACTGACCTTCTCGAAGCGCGGCGCCGAGAGCGCGGCGAGGCGCGTCGAGAGCGCCTCCAGGGTTTTGCCCAAGCCCGCCGGGTATTGCTCTGTAAAGAGCACGGGCGCACCAAAAATGGCCGCGGCTTCGAGCAGGATGCCGCTCGCTCGCACGACGTCCGCGAGGCGCGCGGCTGGCATGGCAGGGGCCAGCTTCTCCTGGATATCCACGATCAGGATCAGCGTCTCTTCGGGGCGGGTTTTGTAGGTGGTCATCGCGCTCTCGTGAAGCTTGCCAAAAACGGCCAGAGGTCACCGCGGAGGTCGAAGCGCAAAATGGCCTCCCCCACGCTGGCGCCGTTTTTGGACAGGAGCTTGGCAGGTAAGACCGTCATCGACTCGGGCAACGTGACGACCGAGACCGTCTTCTTGCCATCGAACACCAGCTCGGCGCCGTCGTCCGCCGTGAAATCGAAGTGGTAGTCGAGAGTGCCACGGGTCAGGAGATGAAGGCCGAGGGTGCCCCGCAGGGGGGCGCCTTGGGTCAGCCCCTCGGCGCGGACGGAGCCCTCGATGGTGGCCACGTTCGTGCGCAAGAACGCGAGGATCGGGCCGGAAGAGACGCGTATCGTGAAGGACAGCGGGAGCTCGTCGTCGGGCTGCTCGATGCGATGGTAGCTCCCCGTCATCGTTTCTTGAAAGCGGAAGCCCATCATGGTGCATGCTCCGAAGGGGGGGCGTCGGCGTTGGCCAGGGCAGGCGTCAGGACCGGTAGGGCAGGCGCCGCCGTCTTTTCGTCGAACTCTTCCGGACCGAGGATCAGCCGCTCGACCCGTGTGCCGCTGGCCAGGGCGTTCAGGATGGTGGGCACGTCTTCCAGGGTGACCCGGCCGTAGAAGTAGCCGTCGGGCTCCACCGCGACGGCGGGGCCGGCCCAACAAATGTCGAGGCAGCTCGATGTGCAGGGGCGCACTTCGGTCTTGGCGAGGCCGCGCTCCTTCGCCCCGGCCTTCAGCGCCTCGTGGATGGCCACGGCGCCCCGCGCAGCGCAGGAGCCCTTCGCGACACCGTCGGGGCGGCGGTTGACACACACGAAGAGGTAGCGCTTGCGTTGGGCCACGGCCGAAGCGTTGTGGGTTGGGGTGAAAGAGTCAAGGCAAAAGGCCTTCGAGCTGGCCGCGCCTCTCGACCACGCTTTCGTAGAGGGAGAGCTGCCCGGCACCGCGCGCCAGGTTGTGCTCGCCGCGCGTCGCAAATCGCGCGGAATCAAAGCCAAAGTAGCGCTCTTCGAGGGCGTCGGCGAGGAAGCGCGCGGACAGCTCCAGGCAAATCGTCAAGAGCCCTGGGATGAGCGCGACCCGCTCCGTGTCCGGTATCAGGTCTCTGCCTTCTTCGAAGTAACCTGTTACCGCGGCTGCGAAAATGGCCTCATCGAGGTTCGCGCGGGACTCGTCCTCGCCCTTGGGGTTGCACCACGAGCGCAGCGCGTCTCCCATTTCGAACGGCCAGATCATCGTGCCGAGGGTGTCCAGATCCAGGAGCGCGTGGCCTTCCTGGTTGCGAAAGAGCAGGTTGGAGATCTTGAGATCGCCGTGGCAGTGGCGCGCTGGAAGCCCTCCCCAGGTGGGTAGCTTCGCGGCCTCGGCCAGCACCCGCTTTCCGAGCCCGGCGACGTCCGCGAAGAGCCGATGATCCCCGTGCTTTTTCAGCGCCTCGTCGAGCTTCGCGAGGTGCCTCGGGGTGTCGTGTACGGAAGCCCGCACGTGTTGGTAGCTGTAGTCCAGATCGGCCACGGCGCGGTGAAATCGGGCCACGAGCCGGGCCGCGGAGGCGGCATGCTCGGGGGACAGGACCTTGTGGTAGGTCTCCCCGGGTAGGAAGGTCTGCGCGCGGTAGGGACGGCCTTCGTCGTCGAGCACCCACAGCGCTCCCTCGTCCGTCGGCAAGAGCCGCGGGGTCGCTAGGCCGCGCCGCTCCAAGTGGCGCGTCACGACGTCGATGTCGCGATTGACGTGGCCCTCGAAGACCGGGTGGAGCCTTTGGACGACGACCTTGCCGAGGGTGCCCTCCACGACCCAGGTGGTGTTGATCAGGCCGCCGCCGAGGGGCGCTTGGGGGCGGCCGCGGAGGGAGGACCAGCTTGCCAGGACGGGCTCGGGGATCGTCACGAGCGGGGAGCATGCCCGACTCCTCGGCGCCGCGCAGCAAAAGCTGACCATTTTGCAAAAAATCGGCGTAGCCTGGCGCTCATGCTGCGACGTTTGCCCCTTGGGCTCGCCGGTTTTTTGGTTGCTTGTGGCGGTGAGGACACGACGACGGCGCTGCCGTCCATCGAGGCCATCTACGTGGCCTCGGCGTCCCCTTCGCTGACGCCTTACCCCAGCGATGCCTACGCGGTCGCCGACCCAACCACAGCGACCGGCCTGCGCTTGGACCTCGGCGCGCATCGTAGCCTCGACCCCTTTCTGCTCGGCTTTCCAAGCACCGTGGAGGAGCTGAATCACAGCGACGGGGCCTCCACCGTGGGGGGCGCCTGGGCCATGTTCACGGCGCCCATCGAGGTCTCGACCTTCGCCACCGACAAATCCCTCGATCCTCCCGTCGCGCCCAGCTTCGACGCCAACGACTTCACCAGCCCGGAGGCGCCCCTTTTGCTCCTCGACGTGGACCCGAGCTCGCCCGAACAGGGGCAGTTTCGCGCCCTCGTACCGACCTATTGGGAGCAGCTCGCCGACGGCTACTACCCCAGCGACGAGCTGACCCTGTTGGCCGAGCCCGCCGAGCCGCTGCGCCCCGCAACGCGTTATCTCTACGCGATTCGCAAGGGTCTCCACGGCAAGGACGGCGCCGAGGTGGGGCCCTCGTCGGACATGAAAAAGCTGCTACTAGAGGCACCCACCGACGCCTACGGCGCCGAGCTCCACGAGGCCCTCGCCGTGCTTGCGGAGCAGGGGGTGGGAGCCGACGAGCTGGTGTTGGCCACGGTGTTTACAACCCAGTCGGTTACCGGCGACATGCAGGCTGTTGCCGCGGCCCACCGCGCTGCCCCGGCGCCCGCTCTTGTCTCGGACATCGAGGTCGAAACGGCGCCCACGGCCACGGACCCACGGGTGCGCTTCAAGGGCGCGTTCGAGGCCCCCGAGCTGCGCGGCGACGATGGCAAGTGGGCCGTGCAGGGCGGCATGCCAAAGGAGCAGAAGAAGGTCGGGCTGGAGTTCTTTCTGGCCTTCTCCGACAGCGCCCAGAGCGGCCCGCGGCCGGTCGTCATCTACGCGCACGGCCTGGGTGGAACCAAGGACGGTTGTTGGGGCACGACCGAGCGCCTCGCCGACATCGCGAGCCGCTACGGCGTGGCGGTGATCGCCATCGATTCGCCCGAGCACGGCTCGCGCTCCAAGGATCCCGACGACCCTCTCGGCGCCACGTTTTCCTTCTTCGGCATCGACGCCGAAACGCAAGACTTTGACATCGAGCGCGCCCGGGACAACTTCCGGCAAATGGGGTCGGATCAACTCGAGCTGGTGCGCTTCGTCAGCAGCCTCGGGACCCTCGATCTCTTGCCGCTCGGCGCCCCCGACGGTGTCCCCGATCTGGACGTCTCCAGGTTGGCGTACATCGGCCACTCGTTCGGGTCGGTGCAGGGGCCGACGGTGTTCGCCCTGGCGCCCGAGATCAAGCAAGCCGTCTGGAATGTGGGCGGTGCAGGGCTGATGCGCCTGTTGCGCGATTCGGGCACCTTCAGCCTACTCGTCAACGCCATGAAACCGCCCGGCACACCCGACGGCGCATTGGGAAGGTTTTTCGCCGTTACCCAGGGCATCGTGGACCCTGGCGATCCGCTAAATTATGCGCGTTTTGGCGCCATCGAGGCCTTCCCAGGGGCGCCCGCCTGGCAGCCCCGCGACATGCTGCTGCAAGAGGTCATCGAGGACAGCATCGTGCCGAACTCCACAAGCGAATCGCTGGCCCGCGCGGCGGGGCTGGTGCACCAGAATCCCCTGCGCAAGGTGTCGGGCCTTGCCACGGAAGACGGCCCCTTGACGGGCGGTGGTCCGGGCGGCGCGACCGCGGCGTTCGTGCAGTTCGACAAGGTGAACGGCGACCAGATCGCTACCCACGGCGAGCTGATTTTTACAGAAGAGGCGCGGGCCCAATACGTCACGTTCTTCGCCTCGGGGCTCGGCGCCGAGCACGCGACGGTGGCGCCCGCCTACCCCTGACGAGCGCTGTTCGCGGCGGCGCGCGCTTGTGATAGGCTGCCCGGCCATGAAACGCATCGTCATGGACGGACCCGGCAAGAACGCGCTCGGCAGCGGGATGTTGCGGCATTTGCTGAAGGAAATCGGCGAAGCGCGCCACGAGCCCCTGTTGCTCACGGGCGCGGGTGACGCCTTCTCGGCGGGCCTCGACCTGAAAGAGGTGGCCTCCCTCGACCCCGCCAACATGCGCGGTTTTCTAGACCTGCTGGAAGAGGCCATCGTGGCGCTCTACACCCATCCGCGCCCGACGGTGGCATGCGTCAACGGACATGCCATCGCAGGCGGATGTGTCATCACCTTGGCCTGCGACTACCGCGTGTGCACCACGGCGCCCAAGGTCAAGCTGGGCCTGAACGAGATCGCCTTGGGTGTGCGCTTTCCCCCGCGCATCGGGGCGATCGTGACGCGCCGTGTACCTCCCCAACATCACGAGCGCGTGCTGCTGGGTGCAGGCCTCGTCGATCCGCAAACCGCCCTGCAGCTCAACTTGGTCGACGAGCTTGCCGACGATCCGATGCCGGTGGCCGAGGCTCGTTTAGCCGCGCTCGCCGCCCACCCCGAAGGCACCTACGCCGCCACCAAGGCTTGGTTGCGCGGGCGCACGGCAGACGATGTGATGCCGCAAGAAGAAGCCGAACGACGCATCGCCGACGCCGTGCCCAGTTGGGTGTCGGCAGAGGTGAAGACCCGTCTGGCCAAGGCCCTTGCGCGCTGAGCAGGGCTCCTGGCGGTCGTTCAAGCCCTGCTCTTCAACCCGCGTCGTAGATCGGAATTCGCAGCGCTTCGGCGGCTGCGACGAGGCGGTCGTCGTAACTTGCAAGTTTGGCGTCTTGCCTCTGCGCACGCAAGAATACGAGAGACGCGAGGTGCAACGCGTCGAGCGTTCGTACGGGGACGGGGAAGGCTTCGAGGGCCCGTGCGAGCACATGAGGAGCGAGCTCGATCATCGCGACGCGCGCGAGCAGCGCGCTAGCGTCGTCAGCGTGGGATCGCCCGAGCTTCTTCGCGCGAAGCCGCGTCCAGATTTCGTATTCGATGAGGCGAGTGGAGAAGAGCGGCTCGGCCCACATCGCTTCGGGCGGACATCGGT
Organism: uncultured Polyangiaceae bacterium; assembly: GCA_964383995.1. GTDB lineage: Bacteria > Myxococcota_A > Polyangia > Polyangiales > Polyangiaceae > CAYLJT01. The sequence continues at coordinate 21,105 of CAYLJT010000002.1, read as the reverse complement.
CCTCGCCCAGGAGCTGCGCGAGCGCGACGGAGGTGTCGAGGTAGATCATCGGTCCTCCCGATCGGCAAAGAGCACGTCCGCAGAGAGATGGGCGCCATGTCAGCCCGCCGATTGCCACCGCATAGACCCCTCCGAGCGCCAGCCTTCGCTGCGCGTATCGGCGCCCCTTTGCGGGCGTGAGAGGAGCAACCATGCCCAAGTTCAAAAAGCCATCTTCGGCGCTTTTGTCCAAAGCCATCCAGCAGGGTCAGATTCGCACGCCTGCCCCAGGCGCGCTGCAACCGCTCGACGCGTCTACCCTCGCAAACCTGACGAAGAATATCAAGGCGAGCGCGCCCCGCGTGCAAAAGGCGACGGCGCTGTCCCACGTTCAAGTCACCACGGTCATCGACGCGATCGTCTCCGTACTGCCTGGAATCTCGTTCGGGCTCTCGTCGTCGGGCTCCTCCCTCGGGGTCTCGGGCTGCAAAGACAGCCACGAATGCTCAAACCATCATGGGGGCTGCAACGGCCTCGAGGGCTGCGATGGTCTGAGTCAGTGCGACGAAGAGTCGTGCAGCTCGCATTCCTGCTCTGGCACCCACTCCTGTGGGGAGAACGACTGTGAGGGACATTCGTGCGCGGATCAGCAGTGTGCACCCGAGCACACGAACACCGTCGTGACGAGCTTCGCCAGCGCGGCGAAGTCAGCCTCGCCGCCGTTCGACCTGAAGTCGTGGAATGCGCTGATCAAGGACCTCGCGCAAAAGGGTGCGGGAGTCGACGCCATCAAGGCCAATCTCCGCTTCTACCTCAAGTCCTGACCAGGGCAGTCGCCCCACGGAGCCGCCATGCGAACATCCCAGTTTACCTCGTTCTTCGACTCGCTCTTTCCGGGCACCTTTCTCGGCTACAACGCCAATTCGGGCGCGATGCTGACATTCGACGAGGCGGAGATGGAGGCCGTGTCCCGCATGCTCGATCGGCTGGACGGCGGGCAAGAGGTCGAGCCCGGGCCGCTCTACGAACGGCTCGTTCAGGCGGGTTTCGTCGTCCGCGACGACTTCGACGAGCGCGGCGTCATCAAGCGCCGCTATCGCGAACGAGCCTCGACGACGAAGGGGATGTCGCTCACCATCGCGCCGACAGTAAGCTGTAACTTTGCCTGCTCCTACTGCTTTCAAGAGCACCCGAAGCACAGCATGCAGCGGGAAGAAATCGAGGCCATCGTCCGGCGCGTCGACGAAGGCCTCGTGCCTGGAGAGAGCTTGACGATTACCTGGTTCGGCGGCGAGCCTCTCCTGGCGTTTCATGTCGTGCGTGAGCTCGCCGAGCGCCTCGCCGCGCTGTGCGAAGAGCGCGGAGCGTCCCTGTCGCAGACCATGATCTCGAATGGCTATCTCTTGGACGATGACATCGCCACCTTCCTCGCGGCGCAGCCCGGCTTTCGCTACGTGCAGGTAACCCTCGACGGTCCCGCCGAGACCCACGACACGCGGCGTTTCTCGGCGTCGGGACGGCCGACGTTCAACCGCATCCTCGACAATGTGGAGCGGGCGTCGCGGCGCGTGCGCATCGTCATCCGCTGCAACGTCGATCGAACCAACGTGGGACACCTGGAAGCCCTGGTGGACGAGCTCGTGGCGCGCGGCTTGACGAGCCGCGTGTCGGTCTACCTCGGTCACGTGCTGCCCTACACCGACGTGTGCAGCGACAACGCGGACAACGCGCTGACCAAGGAGGAGTTTGCGGCCGTGGATGCCAGGTTCCGCTTTCACCTCTTTCAGCGGGGTTTTCTGTCGCCCGCGCAGCGCCCCACGCCAAGCTCGGGAGCGCTTTGTGTCGCCGACCATCCGAACGGTGCGGTGCTCTCCCCGGGGGGCCTCGAGTTCAAGTGCTGGAATGAAGCGGCCATGACGGCGGAGCATGCCAGTGGTCGTTACGCTGCGGTCCCGACCCCTCAAGCCCAAGGGCAGAAGCGCTCGTTGCCTTTGGCGCCCGAAGACGGAGCCATGGCGGACAACGCAAAGCAGTGGAAGGAATACGACCCGTTTTTTCACGAGCCTTGTCAGACTTGCCCCGTCATGCCCCTCTGCCGCGGAGGTTGCCCGTGGGAGTCGCGCAAGCGGCCGGCGTTCAACACCGGTCACTGCACACCTCACAAGTGGAACCTCGGCGATATCCTACGCATTCATCACATGAGCGAGGTCGTACGAAGGGGTCTATCGCGGGCACCGGTGGAGGATGAGGTGCCTTGTTCCTAGGGGCGCCTGCTCGGGGCGCCGTGGGAAGGAGGGGAGACGGGACCCAGGTAGGTCCGCCCGTCTCCCCGCGGGTAGGTCAGGCTTGCGCGGAGGCCCTGCCCGTGGCCTTTTGCCACGAGGCGCGCTCGCTCACGCGGCCCCACCAGGCGGCGACGGCGGGGCTCGAGGTGATGAGGTCGCCGTGGCCGGACGCGAAGAGGTATTCGACGTAGGGCATGAAGCCGATGTCGGCCAGGGTGAACTGCTCGCCGGCCAGGTAGGTGTTGGACGAAAGGCGCTTCTCCATGATGCCCACGCACTTTTCGACGTTCTTGCGGGCGCCGTCGACCACCGCTTGATCGGGCTCCATGCCTTGCATCTTCTTGAACAAGCACTCCGAGATGATCTTCATCGCGGGGGGCGTGAAGTTCGAGTACTCGATGCTGATCCACTGCTCCATGATCGCGCGACCCTTGGCGTCTTGCGGGCTGAGCTTCGGACCGGCGACGGTCTCGTCGATGTAGCGGATGATGGCCCGCGACTCGTACATCTCGAAGCCGTCGTCGTTGATGGCGGGCACCACGCCGAAGGGCTGGCGGGCCAGGTGCTCGGGCTGCTTGTGCGCGCCGGTCATCAGGTCGACCAGCACGAACTCGGGCTCCACGCCCTTTTCGGCGAGGGTGGTCAGGACCTTACGGGTGCAGGTGCTCATCGGGTGACCAAAAACCTTCATGGGAGTCTCCTTCTTGTGGACCTTGAGGTCGCCGCGGGTAACGGGTTGTCTCGGACAAATGGAATCGGGAATCAGGTGCGGTCGCCGCGTTCGCCACGCTGGCTTCGCTCGGTGCGCCGCCGGGCCTTGTATTTGACCCGGATGGGAACACCCTCGAAGCCGAATGTCTTCCGCAATTGATTGGCTACATAGCGGCGGTAGCTAAAGTGGATCTTTTCGGGGTCGCTCGCCATCACCACGAACAGTGGTGGCGAGGCCTCGGCCTGGGTCACGAAGTAGAGGCGCGGCGCCTTGCCACCGCTGGTGGGCGGCGGGTGGGTGGCCAAGACCTCCTCGAAGAAACGGTTGAGAGCGCCCGTGGTTACGCGTTTTTCGAAGCCCTCGGCGACTTTGTCGATGGTCTGGAACAGCGCGTTCAGCCCACGTCCGGTCTTGGCGCTGATCTTTAGAACAGGGGCCCAGGGCACGAACGACAGCTTGTCTTTCAGGTCTTCCGAGGCCTTGCTCAGGCGCTCTTTGTCGCACAGGTCGGCTTTGTTGAGGGCCAAGATGATGGCCCGGCCGCGCTCTTCGGCCAAGCCCAGGATCTTGGCGTCTTGCTCCGACACACCCTCGGCGGCGTCGCACAAGAGCACCACGATGTCGGCCTGTTCCATGGCGCGAATGGCATGCAGGACGCTGACCACCTCCACGGTGTCCGCTTCCTTGACGACCTTCGACTTGCGGCGGATTCCGGCCGTGTCCACGAAGAGATAGCGCTTTCCCTCGCGCTCGATGCGGGTGTCCACCGGGTCGCGCGTGGTGCCCGGACGGTCGTCCACGAGGGACCGTTCTTCGCCGGCGATGCGGTTCACGAGGGAGGATTTGCCGGCGTTGGGACGCCCGATCAGGGCCACCTTGATCACACCTTCTTCCGTAGGAACCGGCTTGGCGGTGTCTTTGGGTAGGGCCGCCTCGATGGCCATCTCGAGCTCGTCGAACCTCCGCCCGTGCAGGGCAGACAGCGGAATGACGCGGTCGATGCCAAGCCGGTAAAGCTCGGTCGCTTCGTTCTCCTGACGGGGTGAGTCGGCCTTGTTGGCCACGTAGATCACGGGCTTCTTCGAGCGGCGGAGCAGGGCGATTTCGGCGAAGTCGGCGGGCGTGGCGACGGCGCTCGCGTCGAGCACACAGATGATGACGTCGGCCTCGGCGATGGCAACATCGATGTGACGCTTGATGCCCTGACGCATCGGATCGTCGCTCTCGGGATCGAAACCACCGGTGTCGACGATGGTAAACCGCCGACCGCGGGACAGCACGTCGCCGTAGTGCCTGTCGCGGGTGACGCCGGGCTCGTCGTAGACGATGGCAGATTTATGGCCCACGAGGCGGTTGAAGACGGTGCTTTTTCCGACGTTGGGGCGGCCCACGATGGCCACGATGCCGGCGGAAGGGATGTGTCCCGGAATCACGATGCGCTCTCCTTCTGAGGAGCCGCGCTGTAGCCTAGCTCGTCCAGGTCTCTGGGTTTGTCGCGCCAATTGGGGGAGACGCGCACCCAAAGGGTCAGGTGCACCTGCACACCGGCCAGCTCTTCCAGCCTCGCGCGCGCGTTCGAGCCGATGCGCTTCATCATCTCGCCTCCGGCGCCGATCAGGATCTTCTTCTGCCCTGCTCGCTCGACGTGGATGCTGGCGGTTACCCGCACAACGCCGCTGCCCACGGGCTCGATGTATTCGTCGATGACCACCGCGCAAGCGTGGGGGACCTCTTCGTTGGTGGCCAAGAGGATCTGCTCACGCACGTATTCCGCCGCGAAATAGCGCGTGGGACGGTCGGTGAGGTCGTCTTCGGAATAGCGCGGGGGGCCCTCGGGGCACTGTTTGGCGATCTCGTCGAGCACGCGGTCGACGCCGTTGTCGTTGCGCGCGGAAATCGGCACGATCGCCGCAAAATCGCGCACGGCGCCCAGGGCTTCGAGGAGCGGTAGGAGGGTTGTTTTGTCTTTGAGGCGGTCGACTTTGTTGACCACCAGGATGGTCGGCGTGTCCTTGCCAATGTCTGCCAAAAGGGTCAGATCGCCCGGGTGAGGGCGCAGGACCCGGGGCCGCGGCGGCGGCTTTTTTCCGTCCTTGCCTTGGTCCCTCGTGACCTTCGTGGGGCCGACGGTGCGGGGCACGTCGGTCACGAACACCACGACATCGGCCGAAAGCGCGGTGTCCCGCGCGGTGCGGTTCATCCTGCGGCCGAGCTCGCTCTCGGGGCGGTGCAGTCCGGGTGTGTCGATGAGCGCGATTTCGGCCCCGTTGTGGCGCAAAACGCCGAGCAGCGCGTCGCGCGTCGTCTGCGGGGTCGGCGACACGATGGCCAGCGGCGTGGCCAGGGCGGCGTTGAGCAGCGTTGATTTGCCCACGTTGGGGCGACCCACGAGCGCCACGCGGCCACTCCGGCTGGGGGCTTTTGGCGCGCTGTTTTTCTTCGGGGGTCGGGGCACGGCGCCGGGAGTAGCAGACCCGCGGCCTGTTGCAAAGGGGCACGGGTCGCGGCGGGGCGGGGCGCGCTTCGCGCCGGGGCAGGCTACAGCCGCAAATACCAGCGGGTTCGCGGGTGGGTGGTGAAGCCTTCGCGTTCGTAGAGGTGGGAAGCCCGCTCGTGGCCATGAACGACTTCGAGGTCGATGGCCGCGCAGCCTCGGGCCCTGGCCTCCGCGGTGCAACCCTGGAGCAGCAGGCGACCGAGCCCCTGGGAGCGCCTCTCGGGCACCACATACAGCTCGTCGAGCCAGGCGCTCTTGCCACCCCATTCCAGGGTCCAGGTGAACGCCACGCAGCCGATACCAAGCAGCTCCGAGCCCTCGTAGAGGGTCAGAATGAAGCCCCGCTCGTCGTTTTCGAGAATGGCCAAGGCCCCCGCGCGCGTGCTCTCGTCGGGCGCCGGGATGTTGTGCTCTTTGAACTGGGCACCGAGCATCGCGACGATGGGCTCGATGTCGTCCGGGGTGGCAAGGGAAAGACGGCTATGAGGCATGGTCATGGTGCTCCGAACACGTTGGACGAGGACATCCCCCACCCATCGCTCCGACTCGAAGGACAGCCCTCACCGCACGAGGCGCATCTCCACACGTCGATTGGCGGTCCGTGCTTCTTCCGTGTCGGCGCTGTCGCGGGGCTCGCGGGCGCCCTTGCCTTCGGCCTTTATTCGCGCCTTGTCGAGGCCCTTTTCGAGCAAGAACTTCTCGACGGCCTTGGCGCGGGCTTCGGAGATGGTCTGGATGATCCGCTCACCGCCGCGGTCGTCGCTGTGGCCGGTGACCTCTACCTTCAGGTCGGGGAAGTCAGAGAGCACCCCGGCGGCGGCTTCTAGCGTGCTTTGCGAGGCTTCGGTGAGCTTGGCCGAGCCGCGTTGCAGCTCCAGCGTGCGGATCTTGCCACCTTCCCATTGCAGGCGGGGAGGCACGCTGTCCGGGACACCGTCGTCGTCGCGATAGCCGTTGCGCGTCTCGGCGACGTCCGGGGCGTCGTCCCGTTCGTCGAGCGTGCCGTCGTTGTCGTTGTCGCGGTCGGAACAGCCGTCGTCGTCCTGAAAACCGTCCAGATCTTCGGCTTCCAGGGGACACTTGTCCTTTTCGTCGGCCAGGCCGTCGCCGTCGGAATCGGTGGGTAGACGCGTCTTACCAAAGAGCGAAATGGTGTCTCCCAACTTGGGCCTCACGGGACCCCCGAAGGTCTTGTGCCAGTGCACGCCGAGGGAGCCCTCGGCCGCGTCGCCGAAGGCCGTGTCGACGGTGACGTTCGGCCCTACGCGCAGCTCGACCCGGCCCTCGCGCGCGTTCTGGTCGGGGGGCGCGTTGTGATGGTAGACCGTCTCGACGTAGAGCTTGCGGTTGACCTGCTTGCCGACGGTCAGGATGGGCTCGCTGACCGAGGCTCCAAAGCCCACGCCGATCTTGTCGAGCCCGACTTTGTCGAGGAGCTGGCGGCCCAAATTGGGTTGGTGAAAGCGCTGCACGAGGGCGGCCACCTTGCGGCGCACCTCGCCGTCGGCGTCGTCGAGGGCGTCGATGCGTCCTGTAATGAGCAGGGTAAGAATTTGGTACTCGGGCAGCTCGGGGTCCGAGCCCAAGAGCAGCTCGGGCTTGGACCAGGGTCCGCGAATCTCCACGGCGACGCGGGTGTCCACCGTGCTTCCTTCGGCCAAGATGTCGACCACCAGATCGAAGGGCTCGGCCCGGATCGGTTGATCCGGATCGGCCAGCGTGGCTTGACCCGCGCCCCCGCGCACGTCGACGCTCTTGCGCGCCCCGACCTCGCCGCCGAGCAAGGTGACCTTGCCCGAGATCACGCGGAACGGATTGTCGAAAAGGTCGAAATCGCTGCCCGCCGTGACCGTGAAGCCGCCTTCGACCTTGACGATGGAATCCTGCCTATCCAGCGTCAACCCGTCGGTCAGGGAGATGGTGTTGCCTTCGCCCGCGATGACGAAGGGCGTGGCAAAGCGCAAAGATGCCTTCAAATGCCCTGTCCCCGCGAAGATGCCGTGCCCCGGACGCACGTCCCCGAGGGCGTCGAACTGGTGGACCCAGGCGTTCTTGATGATCGTCGAGGGCTGTAGCAAGATGTGCTCGCTGACGTTGACCTTGCCCTGGGCGACGGACAGATCGAGCGCGGTGTCGTTGGGCACCGAGATGGTGGTAAGGGTGGTTTGACCCTCGATCGTGCCGATGGGTAGACCGTCTTGCAGGAGGGGCACGGCCGCCGCATTGACGGCCACCGCCGACACCAAGCTCCACGCGCTCCACAGGCCGCTCGCTGGCGGTCCGCTCTGCGGCGTCGCTCGGAAGCGCACGCGCCCTGCCCCGGCCAGGGCGCCCAACCCGATCTTCCCTGTCAACCTGGTAATCTCCAGGGTGTTGCCAGAGGCCTTGGTCTCGAGCACCACGTCGCGCAGGCGTTGCTGCAGCGGCAGCAGCGTGATCGCCGCGTCCTTCGTGTTGACGCTGCCCGAAAATGTCGGATCGCCAAGGGTCCCTGCGATGTCGAAGCTGGTGGCAAGCACGCCGACCGGATCCACGAAGTCCTTGGGCAGGAACGGCACGAGCAGCGAAAAGGGCAGGGTCGAGCGCAGGGTGCCGGCGAGGGGCGCGGGCTCGGCGCGCTGGCCCGCGCGGCGCATGGCCACGAGCGGCGCCTCCGCCCGCAGATTCAGGTCCATCACGCTGGGACCGAGGGTGGCGCGCAGCGTCTGCTCGCTCGGAGCGAAACGCAGTACGGCGTTGAGCGGCAGGTTGTCCGAGGCACCGCTCTTGATATTGCCCTTGAGCGTCGCCTCCGCGGCGAGGTTGTCGAGGGCGCCTTGGATGCCCACGGAGAGCCCGAGATCGAAGGTCAGACCCGGGGGCGCGTACCACACCGGACGCACCAGCGCGCGCGTGATGGAAGGCGCCTTGAGCGCGAGATCCATGGCTTGCTCGTCGAGCCAGCGCAAAGAGCCTGCTTTCAGGTCGATGCCGAGGGGCAGCTTGCCACGCAGGGTAGCGATGGGCGCCCCCGCCGGACCCCAGCGGACGTCGATCGCGCTCACCTTGCCGCTGTGTTTCAAGCTGGCGGCGACCAGCCCCACGGGCTCGGCGTTGTAGGTGATGTCGCGGGCGTCGAGGGTCGCGTCGAGGGTCGGATCGTCCGATGTTCCCGTCACCTTGGCGCGAAAATCGAGGGTTCCTTCCAGGGCCAGCACCGGGTAGGCCAGGGTGACTTTGGTCAGGTCGATCTGCTCCAGCCGGAGCTCACCGTCCACGGGACCACCCTTCCAAGCCAGGTGGGCCGCCGCGATGTCGATGTCCAGATCGACCTTCAGGTCGAGGTGGAGAGTCTTGGCGACGGGGCCACGGATGTCCAGGCTGAGCGACGAGCGGGAGCCGTCCGCGGGGGACACGATCACGAGCTTCGCCTCGCCGAGCGGCAGGCGCCCGAGGCGCGCGTCCGGGGAGGTGATGGTCAGCACCCGCTCGCGCGCGATCTTCCCGTTGACGAGCTGACCCCGAAAGCCGACGTGCACATGTGCCGGGCCGCTGAGGTTTTGCAGCCCCGGCGTCGACGACGCGAGGGCGTCGAGGGAGCTCGCGAAGTTGAGCTCGATGTCGAAGTTGGAGGCGGGCGCCGCGTCGGTTGTCGCCGTCGGGGCGGCCCCCGGCGGCAATACGGGGATTTGCGCGCGGCTCGTTTGTCCGAGACAAACGCTGAACGCGAGCAACGCGAGGGACGCCAGGTAGATCCAGAAGCGCAGGGTCTTCACAGGGCTTCTCCGAGTCCGAGGTAGAGGGCGTAGCCGGGCTCAGCGGCGAATTTTTCGGGGTGATTCAGACGGAAGCCGGCGTCGAGCCGCACAAGGCCGAGGGGCGTGTCGACGCGCAGGCCAGGGCCCGCGGTGTAGCTGAAGGTCGACGGCGTGAAGGTCGACTCGTCGGCCACCACGTCGCCGAGCTCGCCAAAGCCGACCAGCGCGAGGCGGGAGGCGAGGGTCAGACGCAGCTCGAGGGAGCCCTGCACCATCGAGTAGCCCCCGATCGGGATGAGCTTGCAGTCACCGCCGTCGTCCGGGCAGTCTTCGAGCTTGGGCGAGAGTCGTCGCGAGCCGAAGCCGCGCACCGCGCTCGGTCCACCCAGGTAGAAACGGTAGCCGATGGGGGCGCCGGGGTTGTCCCCGTAGGGTAAGATGGTGCCGCCTTGCAGGCGCGAGACCAGCTGCAGGCGCTCGAACGGTTTGTAATAGCCGCGCAGCACGAGCATGAGCTTCTGGTAGTCGTATTCGCCTTGAAAGACGCCTCCCGCCAGATCGTAGATGCCCTCGACCACGACGCCGCGCGTGGGCTTCTTGATGGCGTCCACCAAGTACAAGCTGCTCTGCAGCTCCAGGTAGCTCAGGACGTAGGGGTCGAGGAAGTCGAGCCCGAGCTGCGTGCTCGAACGATCCAGCGTCGGTGCCAGGGAGTAGTAGTCGACGCGATTCAGGTTGTGGGTGAGCCCGAGGGTGAACATGCCGGCGAACCAGCGGCTGACCCCGCCGCGGTAGCCCAAATTCCAATATTTGTAACCCTGCTGAATGTCGGTGCCGATGGTGGGTGTGATCGACCAGATCAGGAAGGGCTCCAAGATGCCCTTCTTGCGCAGGGAAGGTGAGAGCGAGGCTACGGGCCCGTGCTCGTCGTGGTCCCACGGGTTGGGTAGCTCGGCGTAGCCCGCCACGGCCTTCAGGTCGAGCCGCGTCAGGTTGTGGAACAGGTTCGTGTAGGTGTACGTCGCGCTGAGCTGTTCTTGCCAACGGACGCTGTCGATGCTGAGCTCGGGGCCCACCGTGATGCTGTGGGGATCGGCCTCGCTGACGCGCACCACCAGATCGATCTTACCATCGACCACTTGGCTGGGGGGTACGGTGGCGACCCAGCGGAAGACGCGCATGGATTTCAGGGCGTCTTCCACCTGGCTGGTGATGGCGGGCGAATAGGGCTTGCCGATGGCCATTTCGACCTCGGGCGCGCACAGGTCGGCGCGCACATCGACGAGACCTTCCAAGCGCACGCTGCGGATCACGGCGTGGGGCCCGGGGGCGATGCGCAGCTCGACCTCGGCCTGGCGAGCGCCCTCGTGGACGTCGGCGCTGCCCTGCACCTTCGCCAGAGGAAAGCCTTGTTGCAGGAGCACGGTGCGCAGCTCACCCATGGTAGCCTCGAACAATACGGTCTCGAAGGGGCCGTCTTTCTTGAGCGACGCGCGGGCCTCGACGGCCTTGCGCTCGTCGGCGCTCAGCGTGCTGTCCGGTGTCCAGACGAACTGGAGGGAGGTGACCCGGGCGGGCAGGCCTTCTTCGACCCGAATGCGCACATTGGCCGACTCGCCGTCTTCGTCCACGACGGGCTCGATGGCAAGGACGCGTGCCTGGTAGTAGCCATGCGAGTGGTAAGCTTCCTCGATGCGCCGCGCGTCCACCGCGGCGAACGCAGGATCGACGAAGTAGTCTTTGCTGAAGGGCAGGGAGCTTGTCTCGTTGACGTGCAGGTAGGAGAGGAGCTGCTCCTTCGAGAAGCGCTTCACGCCCTGGAGCTCCACCTCTTCGACGACCGGTGTGGGGCCGTTGACGCCGCGCACGGCGCGGATGGGGCTGGAGCACCCGCTCGCCATCACGAGCGCGGCGAGGGCGAGCGATACACAGGCGAAAGACGCGGCGGAACGTCGGTGTTGGTTGCGCATGGCTGGGCTGGTGGAGAGCTACGACGACGGGGCCCGTCGCCGCCGACGAAAAGCACAGCCGCCCCCGAGGACCAACCCGAAAAGCACGACCGCGCCGCCGACCGACCCTCTTGGGCCGGGGTGCGTCGAGCAATCGCTCACGTATTGCTCCCCCGCGCACTCTGCGGCAAAACCGTGCCTCGGGAGCGGGTTGCACGTGCCGCCCTTGGCCGGGGGGTAGGTGTTGCAGATGCCGTTTTGGTCGTCGAAGGCGAGGGAGCGAAATTCGGTGGTGCCCGGGGAGTACACCGCGAACATCGTGGCGTCCGTGGAGACCGAGTGCGCGAGGCCGAGAAAATGCCCTGCTTCGTGGGTCAATACGGACAGAAGATCGTAGTCCGCCGTGGGGTCGCCGGTCGTAAGAACGTAGTTGGCCGAGTTGACCTCGATGTCGGCGTCGAAGATCTCGCCGGTTTTGGTGTCGAAGGTGACGGTGGTCAGGGCGATGTTGTGGGGGCCGCTGATGTGGGGCCACTCTTCGTCCCGGAAGACCAGGGTGTTCGCATTCCCGGCCTTGCTGTTGTACTCGACGCGCTCGCAGCTCACCGAGCCCAGATCTTCGATTTGAATGCCGGGGCGCGCGCCGCCGCCGCAGTCGGTGCTCTCCCACGCCGCGAACGCCGCCAACAAAAGGGTCTTCGCGTCCTTGCTGGAGATTTGGTTGGAGCCGCTTTTTTGCACGCTGACGCCGACACACACCCTGTCCCAGAAGAGCGGCCTGCCACAGTCGGTGTCGGTGGCTGGGTCGCACAGGACGCCCGTCTCGCAGGTGGACGCGCGGCAATAAGCGTGGGCTGGCCCCGAAAAAAGCAGCGCCCCGAGCGCGAGCGCGGTGGCCAGGAGCAAGGGGCGAGGGCCCATCATGGCCGCCATCGTGCGGCGATTCGCCGCGCTCCTGCAAGCCCCTTTTGCAGCTTCACGCGGTGTTGACCGAAAAGGGCCGCCCCAGCTTGGCCGACAGCACCTTGCCGAGGGTGGCGCCCAGCTCTTCCCCCGATTTTGTGGCGATCCAGGCGTCTTTGTCGGCTTCGAAGTCGAAATGAAAGGCCGAGCGTTCGGCCGCCATCCAAATTTGGCGGGCCGCGCGGTGGCTGTTGACGACGTAGCGCGTGCCGTCTTCGAAGGTGATCGTCAGGACCCCCATCGCGAGATCCGCCTCGAGATCGTCCTCGGCCTCATCGAGGGAGCGCTGCAGCGCGTGCAGGGTAAGGTCGGCCTTGGCTTCGAATTCGGGCTCGGAAAGCGACGTCATGGTGACCTACGTAGGTGAGCTCTGCGAGATGGTCAATCGGAACCTTGGTGATCCACTGCCTGCGCCGCGCTTTGGAGGTCGGAGCTGGCGCTCAGAAGTAGCAATAAGGGTCGTAGTTGCAGGAGCCAAAGTAGCAATATTCGCAGAAGCCGCAGGCATATTGGCAATAGCCACCCACGCCGCCGACGCAATATTCGCAATCACCGCAGTTGTAATAACACGTGCCCGAATAGCACGACGAGCAGTTGTCGCAGCTCGTGCCGTCGCCCACGGCCGGATGCAGGGTCTGACCCGAGGCTGGATCGCAGGTGTCCGTGGTGCACGGATTGCCGTCGTCCTGCGGGGCGATGGGGTTGAAGATCGGCTGACCGTTGCTGCAACTGTCGGACGTGCAAGCGTTTCCGTCGTTCGGGACGTCCCCGTCGTCGTTGATCGTCGTCGTGCCTCCGGAGCCGTCGCAGACGACCTTGTGGCAGTCGCCGCCCGTCTGACCTCCCGGGTTACCCTGACCCAGCGGAACGTAGTCGGTGCCGCAGCTCCCGCCGTTGCACACAGGCGTCTTGCACGAGGTGGCTTGTCCGCAGTCGCCATCGGACAGGCATCCTACGCAGGCGCCGGAGCCGTCACACTGCCCTCCTCCGCACGCGGCCCCGGCGCCGAGGGGTGGGTTCGAGGGCACGCCGTTGTTGCACTGGTCGGCGGTGCACGCGTTGCCGTCGTTAGGCACGTCGGCGTCGTCTGCGGCGGTCGTCGTGCCCCCCTGGCCGTTGCAGACGGCCTTTTGGCAGTTGCCCGCGGCCTGTCCGCCCGGGTCACCTTGCCCGGCAGGCACGTAGTCGGATTGACAGGCTCCGGCGTGGCACGTGTGCGTGGCGCAGGCCGAGGACACGCCGCAATCGGAGTCATTCGCGCATCCGGTGCAACTGCCCTGTCCGTCGCAGGTGAACGAGCCGCAGGGGGAGCCGGCCGGGGAGGGTGGGTTGGAAGGTAGACCTCCCGAGCAGAGGTCGCTCGTGCAGGGGTTGCCGTCGATCGGCACGTCGGCCTCGTTGACGAGCACCTGCGTGCCGCCCATGCCATTGCAGGTGGTTTGGTGACAGTCGCCGAGCACCTGCCCACCGGGATCGCCTTGACCCGCGGGCACATAGCCAAACACGCAGATTGTGTCCTGGCAGGTGAGCGCCAGGCAAGACGTGTCGGTGCCACAATCGGCCGAGGTGGCGCAACCCGCGCATTGTCCTGATCCATTGCAGGAGAGGCCGTTGCCACAGGGGGTTCCGGAGGGCGCGTTGTCGGTGCGCGGCGCGCCTGCTTCGCAGGCGTTGACGGTGCACGCGTTGCCGTCGTTCGGGGTGTCGGCGTCGTCGGCCAGGGTCACCAGGTTGCCATTGCCGTCGCAGGCCATTTTGGAGCAATCACCGCCCGTTTGCAGGCCAATCAAATAGCCCAAGGGGCGCACGTCGGCGCGACAGAAGCCTTCTTCGCAGGCCCGGGACGCGCACTCGGTCTCGAGGCCCGGGCAGTCGGAGGCGACCTTGCAAGCGATGGAACCCGCGCCGTCATCGATGAAGGTCGGTGTCTTGGAGCAGCCGAGGAGCGCACCGAGGAGCGAAAGAAGCAAAAGAGCGAGGGAAGAACGCGTCATGGTCAGAACGCTCCTGAAAAGACGAGCTCGGCGCTGTGTTGCGAGGCGACGGGGGTTATCCGAAGCGGTGCTTGGGCGGTGTCCGACGGGCTATCCGAGCCCGAGGACAGGAGCACGACGCCCACGACACCGGTGGCCAGCGCCAAGCCCGCAAGGCCAAACGAGATGCCTTGAAGGCGGTCCACGCTGGCGACGTCGGACTCGATGCTGTCTTTTTGGGACTGGGGGCAAGCGAGCCGGTCGGCCCCACCACAGAGGTCGTCGATGTCGCCGTCGCGCCCCGCGGCCAGCACGTACACCACCGCGCCGCCCACCAACGCCGCGCCGCTCACCCCGAACAGCACGTAGGGCACGACGTCGCTCTCCGCGGGCTTCGGGGCTTGACTTCCCGCGCCGTCGGCCCCGGGAGCGGCCAGGGGCTCGAGGGTGATGGGGATCGTTCGCTGCACCGTCGGACGCGCCTCGACGACGAGCGCGAGCGGCTTTTTGCCCGGGGCTTCGACCTTGAATTCGTGGCGGCCCGGATCGAGCTTCAGCGGGCTTCGCCATTGTTCTTCCGACAGGGCTTCTCCGTCGAGCGTGATGGTCAGTCCATCGTAGGCCTCGGCGGGCTGCAGTCGCACCTCCGGCACCTTGGGCTCGACCGCCACGACCTGCTCCTTGGCGACGGCGACGACGGCCTTGAGGTTCGACTCTTGGGCGTGGCTGAGGGCCGCTTGGTACGCGGCGAGGGCCGAGGCCAAGCGACCGAGCTTTTCTTCGCAGGCACCGATGCGGAGCTCAATCTGCGGTGTGACCTTGACGCTCAGCGCTTTGCGAAATTTTTCGATGGCGGTCTCGCAATCGCCCGCCCGCTCGGCCTGCTCGGCGTCCTTGAACCACTGGCGCGCGGCCGCGATTTCGACCGCGGTTTGTGCCGTAGCGCTGGTCGGCGCGAACGCGCATGCGAGCAGCAAGGCGCCCCGGAGAAGCCGAAGCAGAGGACGCAGCTCGCGAAGCACCGACACGCGCATCGCCTCCAAGTGTACCGGTTTTTGCGAAATTCGAGGCAACTTTGGCGGGTCGCGAACGCTACTCACGGAGGTGTGATGGCTCACAACGGGGAGGCCCACGTGGAACAAGCTTGACCGCACCGCGAAGGGGAGTCGACGATGGCCATTGGCCCATGAAGTCCGGCGATCTGCTGATTGCCAAATATCTGCTCGGCGTCCGCCTCGGCGTGGGCGGCATGGGCGAAGTCTGGTCCGCCAAGCACGTGGGCACGGGCCGGGAATTTGCGCTCAAGGTGATGCACCCGCACATCGCCGCGTCGGAGACGTCGCGTGTGCGCTTCGTGCGCGAGGCGCGGGTCTCGTCGCAGATCCAGAGCCCCGGCGTGGTCGACGTGATCGACGTCGGGTCCTTGGAGGACGGGCGGCTGTACATGGTGATGGAGCGCCTCGAGGGCATGGAGCTCGCCGAGGCGCTCACCGCCACGCCGCCGCTTTCGGTGCGGGATTTGTGCGTGGTTTTGCGCGACGTGGCCGCCGCCCTGGGGGCCGCGCACGCCGTCGGCATCGTGCACCGCGACATCAAGCCGGCGAACATCTTTTTGCACACCGACCGCACCACGGGGCTCGTTTGCCCGAAGATTTTGGACTTTGGCGTGAGCAAGTTCGCCTCCAGCGAGGACTCGATGCAGACCCAGGCGAGCTCGGTCGTGGGCTCGCCGCGCTACATGAGCCCCGAGCAAACGCGCAGCGCCGCGTCGACCGACGCGAAGAGCGATGTGTGGGCCCTCGGCGTGGTGCTGTTCGAGGGCTTGACGGCCAGCTTCCCCCACGAGGGAGATGGCTTGAGCGGTCTCGTGTTGGCCATTGCATCGGAGCCGCCGCGCTCGATTGACATGCTCGTGCCGCACGTGCCCGAGGCCGTGAGGTCGATTGTGCGTGATTGTTTGCTGCCTTGGGACAAGCGTTTGGGGACCGCGGCCGAAGTGGAGGCGCGCCTGACGTTGGCCCTCTGCGATCCGACCCTCAACCACATCCCGCTCCCCCCGCGGCCGCCGCGGCAGCGTGGGCGTTCGGCGTCGGTGTCAGGGCTGCGTTTTCGCTCCCACGACGGCGCGTCGCTCAGCACCTCGGGCGAGCGGACCTTCGCCATGCCCTTGCGACCTTCCAACCCGGAGGTAGGCTATGTGGCTCCGCCCGTGGTCGGGGCGTCGACCATGAGCGTGGCGACCTTGGCCTTGCCATCGGCGAGCACGAGCGCATCGTTTCCAGGCATCCCCGGCGCCGGAGCGCCGCCCGTTGTCCCGGACAAAAGCGGCACGGTGCTGCGCGTGTTGGCGGCTGTGCTGGCGCTGGTGGCGGTGGGGATTGGTGTAGCGATCTTCCTGGAGGTAAGGGCAGGCGCGCCGCAAGCTGCGTCTCCCGTGGCGCCGTCCGAGACAGCGGCGGCGGCAGCGCCACCCGCCGCGAGCCCCGCCGCAGCGCCCCCCGCCGCGAGCCCCGCCGCAGCGCCCCCGCCCACCGCCTCGCAAGCGACCTTGCCATCGGCGGCGTCGGCGGAGGTGCCACCACCTTCCCCATCTTCCACCCCCGCGCCGACCCCGCCGGCGCGCGCGACGGCGGCGGCCCCCAAGCCGAAGCCGGCTGCTCCGCCCGCGGCTGCGAAGGGACCGAAGTCCAAGGTGGAGGAGCTCGGCTCGGGGTTGTGAGCGGAGCCGACCAGGCAGGATGACTCCAACTCGCTAACGAGCAACCCTGGTCGAGATGGCGCATACCTGTCTATCCGCATCGACGACGATCTCGATCAGGACCTAGATCGAGCTTGCGCTGCGGCGGGAGCGCAGGCTACTCGGCGGCCACCACCAGGGGCAAGATCGCCAGACACATCTCGTCCAGCGTCTCCTCCCCGAGCTCCACGTCGATGGGTGATTCCAGGCCCAGATCCCCGAGCGCCCGCTGCACATAGGGGTTGGCGAGGGTGTTGTCATAGACGCAGCGCACGCGGATGCGATCCCGTGGCCGCAACCGGGGCAGCGCCTCGAAGGGCGCGTCGTAGAGATAGGTACGCTGCCAATCGAAGCTCCAATGGGGCTCGTGGAGTAGACACTCCGGCCCTTCGCCGAACCAAGGCGCAGCCTTCTCCACCTCGACGCGCAGATCCGTCCCCACGAGGTGCATGTGCGCCGCGGCGCCGAGCACACGAATCTCCGGCAGCGGTGCCCCGTCGTCGCCGGCGTCGGGCACAGTGAGGATCATCTCCTCCGTGTGTCCCGAGACGTTCGCCGGCACGAGGAACCGTGCTCCATACAGGCTGTCGTTGGGGCCGCGTTGCAGGCCGTCCCCGTTCGCTTCGGTCTTCGAGAAGTTGCCGATTCCGACAGGCACCATCAGATATTCAGGTCGACCCAGCGCAAAGCGGAGCTGCACGCCGGTGGTGTCTGGAGCCGCGTCGGGACCGCCGGCATGATAGTGAATCTGCATCACCAAGCGAGAGCCCGCGGGAGCCTCCACGCCGATGTTTGGTGCGAGCTCGAACGGCATTCCGCCGGGCAGCCAGACGCCCAGCACGCGGGCATCGGGGAAGGCCATGGCGCCACCCGACGCGCAGTCGAAACTACCGCTCTCGTCCACAAGGGCCGCCGAAGCAGCGCTGGGATCGATGGTCAATACGGCGTGATGCACCACTGCGCGGTTGCCTGGAACCACCTGGAATCCGTTGATCCACGCGGCCTCGGCCAGGTCCATGTCCAGTGAGAAACAACGAAACTGGTCCGCTCCGGGATCGGCCACCCAGGGCAGCTCCGGAGTGAGCGTGACGGCGGCGTCCGGGAGCGACATGGACGGCGGTTCGGGGAGCTGGGCTGTCTCGTCCACATCCCCCTCGGGAGTGCCCTCGTCACGCCAGTCACGGAGCAGGTCGAGCTGTTCGGGAGTGAGTCGCACGTCCCCTTTCCAGCCATGTTTCGGCCGGCAAACGTCCGACTCCTCCGTACCCCAGGGAGGCATGCTGCCCGCCGAAGTCGCCGCGACGATCGCGTCCGCCAGGCCACTTGCCGCTTCGTAGCTATCGAGGGCAAAAGGCGCGAGCCCTCCGGAAACATGGCAGCTCCCGCAAGCACGCGAGAGAAGCGGCGCCACGTCGGCACGGTAGGTGGGCGCGGCAACGGTGGCCGATGGGGCGCCTTCAGGCACCGTACAGGCGGTGAATGTCGAAAGCGCTCCGAAGAACAGAATGGGACCCGCGACAAGGGCCTGGAAGGGAGAGCTCGGCATTGCGAGGATTAGTACCACGTTTTTCCCCGGCAATCCAGCCCGACAATCTTACCTCCCAGCTTCGCGTGCGACGGCGATATCTGCGAATGGGTACCTTGGTACCACAGCGACTCGCACGGAACGGCATTGAGTCGGCAGAGACTCGGGCCGCAGTCGAGAACGGTAGCGCCAAGGCGCCTTACGGATAAGGGGAATACCCCACGATCAAGACCGACTGCTGAGGTCCGCCGGTCCATTCATAACAGAGACTCTGCCCGGGAAGCACGGGGATCTCATACTCGCCGCCGCCGACGTACTCGAGGGCCAAGTAGGGGACGACGTTGCAATCAGTTCCCGACACCAGATACACGGCGGGGCCCACGGGCCCCTTCACCTTCTTGAGCATGAAAGGGCCTTGAACGATCACCTTCGGCGGGTCTCCTGACGCGATGGTCGCGCTCACATAGGACCACTGGCCGGGGTCGGTTTCGGGTGTGTTGACGCGCAACGCCTCCGTTCCGCCCGACCCGGAGGAGGCCACCGTGCTCGATACGGCGGACGCTCCACCCACCCCGGAGCCGCCGCCGGATGACGCGCCCCCCATGGCCGAGGAGGTGACGGTCGTCGAAATCTCACCTTCCGGAGTGATGACCACGTCGTTTTGGCACCCGCCCGCAAGGCCCAGGCCGGTCGCAGCGAGCCCCGCGCAGACTATGGCAATCCACCCGTCGCGAGGGCTCGGCGGTACGGGGCGAGATCGTTGCTTGTACATCGGAGCAGGGTAGACGTTCCTCAGCCGCTGTCGCAAGAACGAAACCTTCGACGTCGGCTCGCTCGTGCAAAGCGCCGGATGCCGGGCAGGCTCTCGAAACGCGAACAACGAGATCATGCTCGAATGGTTCATCGCTCGTCCCCAGGAGGCGAACGTCTGGGAGGGGGAGCGGTACGGCCTGGTACAACGCAAAAACGCCGTGATACTTCGGTGGGCGGTGCGGATCGGTCGCAGTGAAATGCCGGCAAACATCGCCTGGAGCTCGTGTACCAAACGGTCAGCCACTTGAAATGAAGGCCCTATCGCCGAGCCACGTCAAAAAATGGGCCGTGATGATCGGCGATTTAGCGGATCCGGGGGGTCGCATGCTGCGGTACCAAATTCGAGGCAAAGCGCGGGCTCGCGGGGGGCTCTGGGGGCGTCGAATTGAGTATTTGCGCGGAAAACGCAGGTCTGCTCGTGGCAGTCGGTGGTTGGCACGCGAGCCGCATTAGGGTCTAGCCAAGCAGCGCGGGACGGAGCGGACGAGCAATAGGGCTTGTCGAGCTGGTGCCGTGCTGCGTGTGGAGGAGGCCGGAGGCCCACTCTTATTCTTGAAAGGACAGAACGATGCCCCGCTCAAAGAAGATTGTTGCTACGCCCGACGCGCCCAGCGTTGGGACCATTGTTACGGCTCCGCCGAACCGACCGTCGGTGCCGCCCACGCCGCCCAATGCCAAGTTGGCTTATGACCGGGTGGTTCCCGAAATGCTCCTGCTCAAAGAGGAGGAGGTCGGTCCCATCAACCTGGACATCTCGCAGGCTGTTGCGCTTGCGCTCAGCGCCTTGCCTGGCATCAAGGCTCATGAAGCCGACCTTGCCAAGCTGCCAGGCTTTGACATGCGCTACCTGAAGATGCTCGAAACCTATGCGTTTGCCTCCTGGTACGCGCATCTTCAGGCCCTACCTGCGGTCACCCAGACCGAGCTCAAGGCCTACCTGGAAGAGGCCACCGCGTTGCGGAACGAGCATGTCTCGGACGGTGAGGTGATGGTTCGTCGTGGCATCTTCAACGCCGAAGCCATGGCGTCGGTGCGGGCGGGGCAAGGTCATGTGGACCTGGCCAACGACCTGACCGCCGTCTCCGCCATGTACGAGCTGGCCTGGGAGGCCATCGGTGGACGCACGTTCATCACGCGCGCCCAGGTCGAGCGCGCCGGCGTGCTCGGGCCCCGGCTGCTTGTTGCTCTGGGCGCGCGTGCCTATTCGACCACGGAGAAGGACAAGCCGGGGGCCAACCGCGCCCGCGCCTACACCCTCTTCAGTCGAGCCTACAACCAGGTGCGTCGGGCGCTCGCCTACCTTCGTTGGGAGGAGGGTGACGCCGAGTCCATCGCGCCCTCGCTCTACCGCACCCGCGCGAATCGGGCGGCCCCTGGTCGCGTGGTTGAGGAGGAAAGTGGCGGTGTCTCGGACGGCAACGGTGGTGGCGACGGTGGTCACGGAGCCATGCCCGCGCTTCCGACGGCGCCCGTGATTCCGCCGCCTGCCGCCTTGCCCGAGGTGGACGCGGCGTCTCCGGCATAACGGTTGTTGGTAGGTGTGAAGGGTGAAAGGCCCTCCCTGGCTTCGGCCGGGGAGGGCCTTTGCTTTTGGGGGCTCGCGGAGTGGTCTTGCGCTCGACGTTGGCCGCCGATGAACGCCTCGTCGAGCCTTGCCATGACCGGGCGCGCGCTACGCGGATGCCCGCCGAGCTTTGCGTGAACCAGCCAGCGGGTTGGCGGGGGTCAGGCTGAGCCTTCGAGGGTGCGCACCGCGGTGGGTGAAACGCTAGCGTGAGCCCCCCGCGACGGGCGGAGCCGGGCTCCAAACGCTAAGCTGAGCCCCCGAGAATGGGGTTTGCGGCTCCGCGATCGCCCGCCGGGCACATGGGACCGCTGTGTACCGCTCGGGGAGGCTCGGCTGAGCCCCTGTGGAGCGGGGGTGGCGGCTTCCTG
>CAYLJT010000001.1:0-42497 GCA_964383995.1 uncultured Polyangiaceae bacterium | reverse complement strand
CTTGCTCTACGGGCGTCAGCTCGGGGTGGTAGGTCTCGATGGTAAGACCGTAACGGGACGCGTACTCGTCGCGCAGGGCGAGGGTCTCCGGAAAATGGAAGCCGGTGTCCACGAAGGCCACGGTGATGCGGGCTTTTTGCGCTCCGATCATGTGCAAGAGCACGCACGACGGCTTCTGCATGCTGGTCAAGAGCAGGGCGTCGGCGCCGTACGCGGCGTCGATGGCGGCGACGCGGGCGGCCGCGTCGAGGCCCTCCAGTTCGGCTACTTCGAGCGTCATTTCTTGTCTCTGGGCGACCTGTAGACCACACCGCCGAGGGGAGAGAACAACTTGGATAACACGGTCATCCAGAGCGACATCGGCTTTCGGGCGAACTCCTTGCTCATGTAGTCGTGGTTGAGGAGCGCGAAGGCGGTGTTCGTGAAGGTGTACGTCTCTTCTGCGTGATCCCAGAAATCGATGAGATCCTTCGAGGGCACGCGGAAGCCGGGGTAGACGGTCAGATCGCCGTCCAGATCAATCATGGGCTTGCCAAAGGCCTGAACGGCGAGCTGCATGAAGCGGCTCCGCATCGGATCGATACCCATCTTCGTCGCCCCGACCCAGTCCACGGCCAAGAGGTTCGACCCGGCCAACATGGTATGCGTGGCGTTCGGCTCTTTGTCGGCGAAGATGCCGAAGGGCCCGTCGGCGCTCTCCCACGCGTCGACGATGCCGAAGTGCACGGGAAAATCGATGCAGGCGTCGATGGTCGGGTAGTAGATTTCGCGCCGGTAGTGGTACTCGGCGAGCTTGTCCTGCATGGGCAGGGCCCCATACACGTTCTTGATGGTCAGCGTGTACCAGGCCCAGGTGTGCGTCTTGTTCTTGGCGAAGGAGATCCGGTAGTCGGCGTCGCGCCAGGTCTTGCCGACGAAGTGCTCGCCGAGGGGCGCTTTGTAGGTGTGGGGGACCATCTCTTCCGTCAAGTCGACGATGGTGTAGCGCTCTTTGGGCTGGTAGCCAGCCACCCGCGCCACATTCTCGACGCCCCTACCCTCGAAGTAGTTGCCGTAGGCCGACTGGGCCTCCACGACGAAAATGGCTCGGTAGCCTCGCTCCCGCAGGCGGTCGATCAAGTGCTCCACGAGGCTCGGATCGGTGAACGTCGAGCGATCGATCTCGGAGTACATGAACATCAGGTTGGGCTTGATGACCACCATGAAGTCCTGGACGTCTTTGCCCGACGACCTCTGGGCCTGCTCCAGGTGGGGCCAAAAACCTGCCTTTTCGAGGACCTCTTCCAGGGCGGCAAAGCGGTCCTTGGCCTCGCTCACGGTGGCGACCTTGTGGGCCTTGCCCGCGCTCCACATGACGTGCTGCCGGTGCTCCTCGAACAGCCGCGTCTCGGTGAAATAGCGGATCTTAGCGATGGGAGACTCGCGGGCCAACACGGCCGACACGCCGTACGCGAGACCGAATGTCAGGGGAAACCGGCCCAGATCGGAGAGCAACGGCGGGGGCGGGGACAACATGGCAGGCAGGCCGCCGAAGAGCCCAAGGAGCTTGCCGGAGAAACCTACCACCAGGCTCGCCAGGAAGACCGACAGCAGCGTGCCGGGGTCGACGATCCAAAGCGCGTGCAGGCCCACGGCCAGAAACAGCGCGTAGAGCAGCACGGCGACGGGCCAGCTCGCGACGTCTCCCAGGGCGAAGGCGCACAAGCCCGCGGCGATGAGCACGAGCACCACGTTGGGAGAGCGGTAGACCGACGCGAGCTTCGGGCGGATGTAGGGGCCAAACATGCGCGTCGTCACGCCGTGCGCCAACACGGCCATGACGCCATAAAACAGCGCGCCTGAATGGGAAGCGGGCTCGGACGCGAAGGCCAGGGGGGTCAGGTAGCCCACGCCGATGGCAAGGCCCAGCGTGAAGAGGTGCCTCTTGAATGACAGCTCGAAGGCGGCGTAGGCCAGGGCGGCGAGCAACAGCGGCGCCGTCAGGGCCCACGTCTGCCAGGGCACGAGGACGAACGCGCCTTCGCTCGCCAAGAGGCCGAGGGCCGCGGCGAGCACGCCCCCCAAGACCACCACGTTCACGGCAGACAAGGCCGTTTGACGCGGCTCTTGGAGCGGGCGCTCGTCGGTCATGTCTCGGACACCGCGCGGCTGCGGCTGAAGTAGGTGTCCCACAGACCGCCGAAGAAAAACCGACCCAACTTGCCCAATGTGACGAGCTCGTCGCCGACCCCCGACGGGTGCCGAGCTTCGAGGCTCTCGACCAAACTGGCAATCTCGTCGGGCGGGATCCGCAAGATGCCCTGCGCCACGATGGGACCGTCCTTGCCACCTCCGCGGTGGATGGTCGTGAAGAGCGTCGTCACGTCGGTGAGCAGGTCGGGCCCCGCGTCGTCGCGAATGACCTTGAAGCCCGCCAAGAGGTATTTTTGGCGGTCGGCGCCGAAGAACACAAGCTCGTAGATCATGCGCTTTTCGCCGGTCGCCTCATCCTGAATGAACAGGTTGAACAGGCCCCGATCGACGGGGCGCTTCTTGCCAAACATCTCAGTGTCCACGTAGCCCACGGCCTCCGCCGCGTGGGAGTGGGTGCCGATGAACTTGTCGATGTCGTTGATGATCATGGTCAGGGAGATCTCGCAGCCATGACGCGTGTTGAGCCCGCGGCTCTCGGCCTCCAGGAATTGCTCCGGCGTCTTGGCGGTGGTCAGATCGCGCGACAAGAAACCGCGCATCTTCTCGTTGAAATCCACCCCCGCGTTCAGCGTGACCACGGGCGCCTCGGGGATCGGCCCGGAGCGCGGGACGACGGGTTGACGGACACCGTTTACCACCCGGCTCGCGTCGAAGCGATCCGAGATGCGCTCGGCCAGCGCGGCAATCGTAAAGAACGGGTTTACGCCGAGCGACGTCGGCATGATCGCGCCGTCGGCCACGAGCAGGCCCTCATGGCAGGTAGAGCCCAACCGAAACACGCGACCGTCCGGATCGACCACGCCCGTCTTGTCGCTCTCGCCCATGGGACAACCGCCCAAAGGATGGACGGTCATCGGCACGTCACCGAGCAAGACAGTCCACTTGGGCGCGGGCAGGAACGTGCCCCCAAGCTGGGCCGTAAGATCGCGCATTTCGTGATAAATCCCCTCGAAAACTCGGCGTTCTGCCAGGGCGCCCCAAACCACCTTGGGCCGCTCGCGGTGGTCCAAAATCACGCGGCCGTCGGCGCCGTCGTGCCCCATCGCGAGGAAGATGGCCGTGTGATTCAAGGCGCCTTTCGGACTGTCGCTCACGAGATCCCGAGTCACGCGGGAGATCTCGGCCGCGGTGTCCAAGAGGCCGCTGTCGGTGTCTTCCCCGTCGACCGCCGCCGCGATGGGCGCGCCCTTGCGGACGGTGGGCGCCAGGGCCCGCGGAATGGCGCCATCTTGGATGATGAAGTCGAGGGCCCCGGCGGTCTTGTGAGACCGATAGTCGGTGTAGCAAAGGATGCCAGGCCCCACGGAGAAGCCCGGCTCCGGGGGTGGATGATTGCCAAAGCCCACGATGTCGGTCCGGACATCGGTGTTGTAGCCGAAGCCCAACATGTCGCCGTTGATCGAAAAATAGTGCCCCAAGCGCGGGGAGACCGCGAGACCACGGTCCCGAGAGCGCAGCAGGATGCCGGTGGAGCCGAGGACTCCGGCGGCCAGAATCACCGCCTCCGCGAAGAGCACCTTGGCACCCCACGTCTCGTCGCTGCGCTCCGCCCGCACATAAACGAAATAGCCGCCCTCCGGGCAGGGCAAGACGTACTCGACCTCGACCCCGGTAAAGAGCGCCGCCCCCGCTTCCTTCGCCATCGCGAGGTAGTTCGTGGGCAGCGTGCCCTTCGCGCCGACGTTGCACCCGGTGATGCAGTCGCCGCACATCGTGCATTGCTCCATCACGACTCCCGCGGCGTTCTCGGCTTTGTCGCCGAAATGAACGGCAAGGTTCAAGAGGCCAGCGTCACGTCCGGCCTTCCGGGAGGCCTCCAAGTGCGCCTTGGCCTTGGGCGGCACTTTGTCGGCCGGAACGACCTCGGGGCGAATCACCTGGCGCACGCGCTCGTAGTAGCCTTTCAGGGTGTTTTGGCGGGCCTCCTCGCGAATGACCGCGGGCCACCTGGGGCTCTCGAACACCTCGGGCCCGGGCTCGATGACCACGTTCGCGTTGATGAGCGAGCCGCCCCCCAGACCGTTTCCCGTCAGCACGGCGGCATCACCCACCACCTGGTAGTCGTAGAGCCCGCCCGGTCGCGCGTCGGTCCGCATCTCGGACGCCCAGGCCACGGTCGCGTCGGGGAACGATCCCGGACGCCATTCGCGCCCCCGCTCCACCACGCTGACCGCGTGCCCAAGCTTCGCGAGGCGCGCGGCCGTCACCGCGCCGCCGTAGCCGGAACCGACGATGAGAATTCCATGACGTTCGGGGATCGCGGTACCGGGCTGAGACAAGGGTTCAGACATCGCTGGGGGCCTTGGTTGGTTGTTGCTGCGGCGAGCTCCGCAATGGAGGGCCGGCAGTGTACGCGAGCCTCCCGCCAACGCCCAGAGGCTTCCCCTCGAACGCGAATCGATTAGTGTAGCCGAGCCATGCCCGCCGACCCCTACGCCATACCCGATGTGCTCCCCACCGAAGGGGGATGGTTCGTCACCAATGGCTCGAAGGCCGTAGGTCCCGTCGACTTGGAGCTCCTTTCCCGGGGAATTTTGGCGGACAAGGTGCCCCAGGAGAGCTTTGTTAGACACGTTACATGGAAAATCTGGGTCCCGGTCTTGGAGATCCGCGCGAGGCTCCTGCAAAGCAGCGCCGAAGACGACGAGGATGAGACCGTTCCGCTGTCGGATCGCATCTCGCAAACGAGCCCCGAAGACGCCCTCGCGCTGGCCGAGACGTTGTCTTCCGCGTTGATGTTGCTGCTCGGGGCCGCCGTCATGATGACCCGCTCCAGCGTGGGCTTCATCCACCAAATCCTGGACAAGGACGGCCAAGACAACCAGGTTGCCTGCTCCCACGGCCCGCGCTCCAAAGACGTCGCGCCGAGCACCATC
This sequence comes from uncultured Polyangiaceae bacterium, assembly GCA_964383995.1. Classification (GTDB taxonomy): domain Bacteria; phylum Myxococcota_A; class Polyangia; order Polyangiales; family Polyangiaceae; genus CAYLJT01. The sequence continues at coordinate 37,428 of CAYLJT010000001.1, read as the reverse complement.
GAGCCGGGCGATCCCATCCTGGCCGAGGCCTTCGCCGACCGCATGGTCATCAGCGAGCCCATCCCGGGCGTCGCCGGTCAGAAGCTCCTGCAGCGCCTCGAAAGCCTTGGCAAGTCGCCTCCACCCACGGCCGCGCTGATGATCCCCATCGTGGGAGAAGCCGGGCTTTATGGCACCCTGGAGCTCGGCTCCAGCGAGGGCTATTCCAGCCGCGACGTGGCCCATGCCCACGCGCTCGTACAGGCCTTCGAACGCCGCATGACCGAAATGAAATGGGTCTGATACGCTGTCCGCATGGCACGGCGCGTCCCCCTTTTGGCGTTCTCCGCGGCGCTGCTCGCCTGCGGTGAAAGCGGTCTGTCACCGGTTCCAGGCGAGCCTCCCTACGCGCCCCCGCCCGAGACCTGCGCCCCCGTCGATCTGAATAGCCCCGCGGAGTTCTCCGAGTGCAGCCTGGGGAGCGGCATCTTCGGGCGCTTCACGCTCGACGAACGGAAGGTGCCTGCCTACGAGTACGGCCTCGATCAACACGCCGACGAGCGCGCCCGTTTCTTCAACAGCGAGGGCCTCGATCGCCGCGATCATTGGGGCGCCTTCGGCAACAGCCGCATCAATGCCTGGCTCGTGAACGACGGCTACGTCGAGGTCACGACGCAAGATCGGGGGCCCACCTACCTCAACAAACACGAGCCCGAACAGGGCAACTACGCGGGTGGATTCAGCTACCTGGACGACGGTCAGGCCACCTGGTCGACGGCCTACGCCGAGCGCCCCGAAGGTGCCGAGACCAAACGCGTCTTCGGCATCGGGTACGGCCAACAGACAACGACCTTTCGCGGCGTGCGGGTCGAGCGCACCACGTTTTGTCCGCCCGGCGACGCGCCGTTCGTGATTGACCAGGTCGAACTGACCAACACCGAGGACGCCGCAAAGACCGTCTCCCATTACGAGGTGTGGGACGTCGGCCGGCGGCCCATCGAGATCAACTGGGCTGTCTCGGGCACCCCGCTGACCGCCCTTCCTACCTCTGCCGCCAACGCGCGCGACGAGCGAAACGGCCTCTTCGACGAGCAACCCTTCTTCGACCGCTCGGCCGCGGCGGTAGGCGTAGAAAGGCAGTGGACGGCGGAGGTCGACGCACCTTCCATCGACGCCCCCGACCCGGTCGACTACTACCCAGGCAACCCCCAGCTCTTGACGTTGGTCGGCCCCGTCGACGGCGTGTATTTCGATCAGGCCACGTTCTTTGGCGCAGGCGGCGTCGCGCGCCCCGACGCCGTCACCGCGCGCGCCCCGAGCGAAGAGCCCGGCCCGGCGCGCAACGGTCTCGGACAACCCCATGTGCTGGTGGTCAGGAGCGACGTCTCCCTTCCCCCCAACAGCTCCCAGATCCTGCGCTTCGCCTACGGCTACACGCCCTTCGGCGCGCCGACCGTCCTTGCCATCGATCCTGCCCTGCGCGACCCCTACGCCGATCTCGTCGCGGGCGCCCAGGCCGACCTCCTCGCCCACGCGCCCGCCTTCGCCAGCGACGCCGCCCCCGAGCTCCAACGCGAGATGGCCTGGCACGCCACGCAAATGGAGGTGAGCGTGGGTGTCCGAGACTATTGGCAAGGTCACGTCGTGCCGCAGGGCTCCGCCTATCTCTACCTCCACGGCGCCGACGGGGCGGCCCGCGATCTCGGGCTCTTCGCCTTGCCTCTCGTGTACACCCACCCCGAGCTCGCGCGTGAAGAGCTGGCCCTGTACATGGGCGTCCACTACGCCGAGGACCGGCGCTTCTCCTATGCCTTTCAGGGTCATGGCATGCTCGACGACGCCCTTGGCATCCACACTGCACCGAGCGATCTCGACCTGTTCTTCTTGTGGGCGCTCAGCGAGTACGTGGGCGCCACCGGCGACCTTGCCTTCCTGGACGCCACCATGCCGTATTACCCCAGGGAGGCGCGCCCCGACGCGACCACCTGGGATCACCTCCACGACGCGTTGCGCCACCTGTTCGACGACGTGGGCACCGGCGAGCACGGGCTTGTCCGCGTGGGCACCGGCGACTGGAGCGACGGTATCGTGTTCGAGGCCCCCGACCGCGATCTTGCCATCGCAAACGGGGAGAGCGTCCCCAACACGCAAATGGCGGTGACCATCTTGCCACGGGTAGCCGACCTCGTCGAGGCGCGCGATCCAGCGTTGGCGGCCGAAGTCCGGGCCCGCGTGGACGCCTACCGCGCCGCCGTCTTGGCCACCTTCACCGGCAATTTCTATGGCCGCGCCTACTTCGGCGACGGCGTCCTGCGCTACACCGACGTCGTCAACCTGGAAGCGCAGGTGTGGGCCCTCGTCGGAGACATCTTCGCCTCGAAGGAAGACAGGCTCCGCGTCATCGCGACCCTGGCCGACGAGCTCGACGCTCCGTCACCCGCGGGAGCCACGCTGACCCGCGGAGGTCAGGTTTGGCCCGCGATCAGCGCCCTCTACACCTGGGGCCTCGCCCAGTCCGACCCCGACCTTGCCTTCGCGCACTTTCAGAAGAACACGATGGTCGGTCACGCGAGAGCTTACCCCGAGGTGTGGTACGGCATCTGGAGCGGACCCGATGGCCTGAACGGCCCCGAGGGAGATCGTCCCGGACAAAGCTGGCTCAGCCCTGTAACGCCGATGGTCGACTTTCCTACCCAAAACAACAACCAACACGCCTTGCCGCTGTTTGCCATGCTCAAGATGGTAGGTGTCGAGGCCAGCGCTGCGGGCCTCACGCTCGTGCCGAGGATCCAGGGCGAACGCCTGTCCCTGCGCACCGCGCTCGTCGACGTCAACGAGCGCGAGGGGTCCCTCGAAGTCGCCTACCGTCCCACGAGCGACCGCGTGCTCATCCTGACGCCGAGAGCGGGCCGCACCATTCAGGCCGCCACCATCGACGGCAAGGTCGTGGAGATCCCCCAGGGCGCGGAGCAGGCCCCCTTCGCGCTGACGGCGCCGGGTGGCCGGGAGACACGCGCCACCATCTACACGAAGTAGCTCCCTAGCCCGCGCGTTCAGCGATCCTTGCAATCCGCCCACAACCATGCTGATTCGCCCTCCGGATGCCCGACGAAGGGCAAACCGAGGGCAGACCCGGGAAGCCGCCTGCGGCCACGGGCACCTGAATTTACAGCATATGGACGAGCGAAAGCCACGAGGATCCAAGGGATCTCGTGGAGCTCGCGATGGCGTGGTCGCCGTGGGCAGCTACGGTCCCGGACGGCGACCGCGTTTCTGTCTAGTGCCGAAGGGCCCAGCGCAAAACGTCTTCGATGACGCTCGGCGCGATCGGGTAGTCCTTGGCAATCTGCCTGATGGACTCACCGTCGCGAAAGCGGCCGACGATGAGGTCGACGTCGACGCCGGTGGCGCCGACGCTGGGCTTCCCGGCATTGACACGGGGGTCCACCACGATGTGGTTTCCGAGGTCGAGGCGTCGCCCGTCGTACATTTCGGGTACGAGCTTAGCGACCTCGGCGAAGGACATCCCCGGCTTGTAGCCGTGGCGGTTCAATTGGCGTGTGCTGATCCCGGTGATGCGGGAGGTTTCTTCCAACGTGTAAACCGGACCAAGTTTCACTTTCAGATCGCCTCTCATCAATCGCAATTGTCCTGCGGTGATTGTCGTGTCGTAGCACGGTCAGCATTTTTTTTCATCATTCTCGCGAGCCTCGCAAAAAAAAGCCGAGCGGGTCTTGCCGCGGGCACCGGCGCCGGCCCACACCACTTTGTCTTTCCGAGACATCCCCACCACGAGGGTACTTGACCTTACGTTCGATCGGCACGAAATGGCGCGTGCGTGAGCGTCGAGGGCAAGGCGCCCTCGCTTTTGCGCGGCGGCCGCTGGGCGCACCGGGCGTGCTCGCAGACGTGAAGTCTCGGACAATTCGCGCACAGGACAGGACAGCGCTCCGGGTCGCCGTGGTGACCGAACGCGTCAAGGGACGGGCGCCGTGGGGGCAGGGTAAGAATAGAGCCGCGCCGAAACGTACCCGCCCCCAGGCCCCGCTTCGATCCGAAACTCGAGCAAGTCCGCCGGCGGTCTACCTTGCACGCAGTGTTGAAGGCGCGCCACCAAGGGCGCTGCGGTCTCAGCGACCCGCGACCCCGCGCGCGAGAGCGACCTCTCGATATCGCTGTAATCCCAACTTACATAGAGCTTGATCTGCTCGAGGTCGGGCGACGAGCGAACCACCATCTCGTAGCAAGTCCCAGGGCGCGCCGGCACCGTCGGCTCCACCGCGATGCCCTCCCGCAGGTGGGTCTCCGTGGTGTCCACGAGCGTGCGCTCGGGACGCGTCGCCTCCTCCGCAGCGTGGTCGGCGGCGAGCTCTGCCAGCGCCGCGTCTCGGACAGGTACCTCGGCGAGGATCTTCCTGGCGCGCTCTGCGGCGTCGAAATCTTTGGAGAGCGGATCCGAGCCGTAGGGCAGCTCGGACAGCGTCCGGCCGGTGACGATATAGCGACGCAATGGTCCGTAAAAAAACAGAAATCTTCGCTCGCCTTGGTCTCGGCGAGGACCCACTCGCCGGTCGGCAAGCGGCCCTCCACGGTCGGCGCTTGGATGGGAGACGCCACGACATCGTCCGTCAAGGTCCTACCCCACGCGTCCAAGGTCAGGACGCGCAGCTCCCGGCAATCGGCCAGATCTCGCACCTCGTCGAGGGCCTGCCGACCCCGGCAACTGAAGCAGCCAAGGGCGGGTGGGTCTTGGCTGATGACGGGCGTCGGGCACTCTCTCGGTGGAATGGCCACGGGCTCGACCTGCCCTGGATGGTAGATGTACACACGCGTCACGCGGTGGGGAGGCGTATCTGACCAGGGCGACCACGCCCGAACCGCTACCGCGTCTCCCATCCGCGTGGCCGAAAAGTCACCGCGCTGTACGGTGGTCCAATCCCCGTCCAAATCCACCTGGGCGCTCTGCCCTCCACCCCACTCGATGACGTGGGGCGCGAGCACCGTGCGCTCCGTTTTCTCCAAGCGAAACCAGGAGCTTACGTACTCATGCTCGACGGCGCTCGCGCACCCGCTCGACAGCAGGGTGAGCGCGGCTCCGAGGACGAGCGCCCGGGGAGAAGGGCAGGGCAGAACAAGGCGACGAGGTAAGGCTCTGGGCACGCCGGGCCCGCAGCAAGAGGCGATCCGGGGCGCGGCAGCGAGGGAAGACCGCGAACATCGTGTCAAGGTCGACAATTGGACATCCTGCGCGCAGGAAGGCGCGAAGCCCGCTTCGCGAGCAGCGTCATCGTGGTAGCAGAGAACGGGACAATCATACACACTGGGGCCCCACGTTACTTTTCCAGGCCATTTTGCTTGCACCGGGCGCGGCGTCGCCTTGCCAAGACCACGAGGGCAGAGGTCAGGAGGCCGCCAGCGCCCCAGCGTTGATCGAGCTGCGCGACGCGGCAACCACAGCCATCCACGACCTGCGGATCCGAGGGACCCGCCCCGCCTCCGGCGCCGCCCTCACCGCCCCCACCCGCCTCCGGCGCTTGTCCACCCCCGCCACCCGCTCCTCCCGCGCCCCCTGTCCCGGACACATCGCAGACGTCCTCATCGACGACACCGTCGCAATCGTCGTCGAGCCCATTGCACTCTTCTTCCATGGGCTCGCCGAGCACGGCGTCACAGGTGATCTGGCCCGCGCCACACTGCGTGGTTCCGCTCGCCGCGCACACCCCTTCGCCGGCCGTACAGGGCTGACCCTGCACCGGGCAGGGCCCCACCTCGATGACGGCGGCGCACGAGCCATCGACGCCGAGATCGTCGCGGTAGATGACGTTGAGGGCATGGATGCCAATGTCGGCGCTGACGGGAGAGAAGGTCAGATTGGCGGCCAGCGGCTGGGCGCCGCTGCTCCCCTCCGGCGGGGTCAGAGCACCGAGCAGACCAATGGACTCCAAGGAAAGGTCGGCGCCGGTCGAGGAGGTCGCCTGGAATGGCAAGGTCAAGGTGCTCCCGACCTCGACATTGAAGACGCCTGATCCCGAACAGTCCGGGACGGGGCTCGTGACAAAGTGGATGAGCACGTCCGAAAACGCGGTCGCCACGGCCCCTGCTTCGCCCACGTCGACCGCGACGCTCACCGCAAAGATGTTGTCGGGGACGGCCCCCTCGGTATCCCAGGTCAGCAGACATCCGTCCGAGACATTGGCGATCGTGGGGCCCGCGCCATTGACAATGACCGCGGGGTTGGTGGCGTAGCTCGACTCGGCGGTGGTGGAAAATCGGCAAGTAAACGCGGCGTTGCCGGGGGCCTTGACGGGGATGAAATAGCTGCGAATGCCCGGGGTCTGAAAGAAGACGACGGGTGGAATGGCCATGATCGCGCTGCCGAGCGGGGCCGCGGCGAGGTCGACGGCGAGGGACGCCCAGATGGAGTTGCTGCCAGCGTTCTGGATGGCGGAGGCGGCACAACAGGTCGCATACCAAGGCGCATAGGGTCCCTGGGAAGGAAAGGTGTGGGTGTAGACATGCCGCGCCACCTGATATCCCGGCGCGTTGCCGCCCCCGAGACCGGGGCTGCCGATGTCGACGCCCGCGGACGAGCCCGAGTCTCCGTCGTCGAAGGCAAGCCCCGCGGCATCGGGTCCGAACGATGCGCGGTAGCCAATGTCGAGCTCGAGCTCGACGGTGAGCGGCGCCGCCACGGGATCGGGCACCCGGTAGCGCATCGCGGAGGCGTAGTGATGGGTCGCCCACGCTTCTGTCGTCGCGAGCAGGGGAATCAACGCCCACAGGGAAGAGAGGCAAGCGCGCCGCATGGACCGAGCTTACCTCCAAACCCAGGGGCGGCGGGGGTCCAGATGCGGCGCACAGGGCCGCGCTAGCGGATCCGCGTCAAGGGCCGCTTCTCCATGTCGGGCACGCCGATCAAGCGTGGCTTGCCGGCGTAAGCGCCGATCGTCGCGCGGACCACGGGGGGCAAATAGACCTCTTCCAGGTCAACCTCGGAGAGCGCCGACGCGACCGCCGCAATGCGGTCCACCAACGGAGCACGGGCGTCGATCAGAATGATCCACTTGCCCCGCAGGCGACAGAGCCCACCTCGCCCGCCTTGCTTCTCGGGGACCGCGGGATCGAAGGGCTCGGTGCGCACGACGATGCCGACCTTCCGCGCCGCGGAGGTAAGCTCGTCGTAGAGTCGCGCAAGCTCCATGGGCGGAGCGTAGTGCATCGATTCGCAGGAATCGATGCGTGAAACCGCGAGCTCCGAGGAATCGATGGGCGCGTGCGCGGGCCGTGGTCGGAAGAAGTCAGCTACCCGGGCGGGTCAGCTCGACGCCGGTCGCCACGATGCGGACCTCGTTGGCCGTGCCGTCGGCGTTCTTGATGGGAAACTGCCCCCCTTCCGACTCCATGTGCTGGACTTGCGCCACGGACACCGTCTCGACCGAGACGAGCCCCTGGACCGTCGCGGTGGAGCCCGCCGAATCGACGGGCACGAAGAAGGCGTAGTCCTTGAATGTCACGCGGCAGCCCGGTTGGCTCTTGTCGGTGCCGCCCGCGAGCTCCATCCAACAGCCCTTCTTCGAGCATGCTTGTCGCACGGTGCCCGAGACGACCACGGTCTTGTCCTTGAACTCGGGGGCCTTGGCCACGAGGTCGGCCACCGTCAGGCGTTCACCCGCCGACAGAGGGGCGCCCACCTTCGTCACGGCGCCCTGAGCCGCCGGCGCGGTCGACGCCGGAGGCGGGGTTTCCGAGGATTGTTCGCAGCCCGTCAATGAGACGACGAGCACCAGACTGAAGACGGCGCTTTTCGTGACCATGGGGCGGCAGTATACATCACTACGTCCCGTGGAAAACCCTCCCCCCATCCCGTACGGCTCGGAAATCATCGCAAATTGGGCGGCATCGCGCGGCCTGCGACATGAAACCGCACCCGACGAAGCCTGGTTTCGCGCGTGGGAACCGTTCTTCACGATCGCCTCCCCCGCGCGTTACATCAACGCGGTCACGCAGGTCACCGGCACGGGCTATGTCGTCGTGGTGGAGCCTTGGATGGCCGAGACTGACCTGGAACCCCTCGATCGAACGCTCCTGGCCTTTGCCACCCATCAAGGGCTGTTTCATCGCGCCGCGGCGCGCGCCGGCGAGCACTTCATCACCCGAGCGGCCTTCTTGGGCGACAAGCCACCTCGCGAGGTCAGCGTCGGAGATGCCTTGTGGGACGGGCACGTCAAGACATTTGCCCCCAGCGTGGACATCGCGCGAGCCGGATTTCACGGCCGATTACGCGCTCTTTTGGCGGGTTGGGGCTTCTCGGGGCACCTCGAGCTCTTCGCGGGTGGACTGTTGTTGCACCTCGGCGGACTGCCACCCAACCTAGAGGGTTATCGCCGCCTGCGTCGCGCCGTCGTCGACGTCGTCAACACGGCCATCGCGCGCTAGCGCGGCCACCAGACCTCGAGCAGCGCTAGCCCTCTTGAGCCTTCGACGTGTCGTCCTCGGCGGAGGCGTGGACGCCGCTCGGACGCGGGCTCTCCTGCGTCTCGGCCTCGTCGGCGCCATTCGACAAGAGGGTGACGTTACTGTCACTCTCGGGAGCGGCGTCTTCCTGCGGACTGGGCTTCTCGCCGCGGCTCTTCACGCGCGCGGTGCCGGTGCCATTCTTGACGCCGACGAGCAGGTCGCGCTGCGCCGGGGACACGGAGTCGCCCAGCATTTCGAGCATGATATGCGCGATGAGGGTGCCTTTGCTGCGACGGATGCGGCTCAGCTTCGCGGCCACGGCGTTCTCGCCGCACTCGAGCAACCGGGCTATCTCGCCGACGCCGAGGTCGAAGACACAATGATATTCGATGATTTGCCACTGCGTGTCGGAGAGCACCGCGCGTAGCGCGTGGCTGAGGCGCGCCGTCGTCTCGCGACCTGCGTACAAGCACTCTGCATGGGGCCCCAGATCCACGACATCGTCGGGGTAGGTGTCGCCCATGACAGGCAGTCTCTTCTTTCGGAACCAGTCGAGCGCCACGTTCCGAGCGATGGTCCAGACAAGCACCATCAAAGGCGCGATCTCGGGCTTCCAGGCGAGCAACGCCCCGCGCTGGTGAATGACGAGATGGACCTCCTGACAAATCTCCTCGGTCTCTTCGGGGACGCAACGTCCGCCGAGGCGGCCGCGGTAGGACGCGACGACGCGCGAGACGGACTGCTCGATGCGAGGAGCTATCGCTTCGTAGAGCCTGCGCTGCGCGCCCCTGTCCCCCGCATAGGCTTGCTCGATGAGACGCGTGTGCAGCTCTCTCTCTCTCGCAGCGATCTCTTGGACTGTCATGGTCAGGTCGTTGTCGCTCACCGGATCCTCGCTCAACTACCGGGGGGTCGCCCCAGGCGGGATTTTTTTGGCGTGGTGTCTATCCACGCCTCTTGGGTCGGTCTCCGCTCATGGGTGGTGTCTCCGTGGGCGGACCCTCGAAGGGCGCGGACGAGCGGGCTGTAATCGGGGAAAATGGGCCGTCCCACGCGGCTGCCACCTGGGCCCAAATGCGTTCGCGGGCGTCGGTGGACAGGGTCTCGTCGGTCTCGGACGGCTCCGGCATCGAAAGCCCCTCGCGGAGCGCCTGTCCCACCTGAAAAAGCACGTCGTCCGACGTGGTCTGGTCCTCGGGGTCCTGAAAGTCGGGCAGCGGCACCCGCCCCCGCAGCCCCAGCACGGCGGCTTCGCGCAGCCTCGCAAGATCGTGCAACTCACCCGGCGCGGCCCCCTCCGCGATTTCGTCGATGGTTCTCTCGGCCGTGTCCTGGTCATCGGCCAGGATGGGCCGAAACCCTTGGTTTTCGGCCCACTCGGGGTGCTGGTTGCTCATGACGGTCCTCGTCGCGTTGACATGATAGGGCTTTTCCTAACAACGTGGGGAAATCCCGACGTGGGCTATTCGAAAAGCCGGCCGAACATGTGACGATTTTCGGCACATTGGGGCCGAGACCCCTGCGCTCAGGCCTGCCCGAGGCGGTCGCGCTCGGGCAGCGCGGACTCGATAACGCGGTAAAGCTCGTCGACGAAAGGCAGAAACTGCGCGTCGTCGTCGGCCGGGGGCGCCATGCGCGGGGGGTGCACCACGAACCCGAGCTCCACGTTGCGGACGATGGGCTTGAGGTTGTTCCGAAACAGGCGCGAGCCGCCGTACACCGTGAGGGGCAGCACAGGCACGTTGGGGGCGTGCTTGAGGATGGTGCGCAGTCCACCATGATGAAAGGGCTTCATGGCGCCGTTCTTGGAGCGCGTGCCCTCCGGGAAGATAACGACCGAAATGCCCTCCGTGGCGACCCGACGCGCGATGTCCTCAATGGCACTGTGGGCTTGCGCAGGGTTCTTGCGATCGATGCACACCGAGCCGCCGCGACGCAGGTTGTAAGAGACGCCTGGGATGCCCCGCGCGAGCTCGATCTTGGACACATACCGTGGCTGAAGATCCGCGAGGATCTCCGAGGCGAGCGAGATATCGAGCAGTGACTGGTGGTTTGAGACAATGATGTAGCTTTGAGAGGGATCGACGTTCGACAGGCCCTCTCGCCGCACGCTGGCACCGCTCAAGCGGGCAGCGCGGTTGATGCCTGTGGCCATGCCACTGACCATCTTCTGGTGGGCCCGCGAGCCGAAAGGTAACGCGACGCGTTGGAGGCCATCGAAGACGATGAGCGAGGCAAAGACTCCTGCGGTGGAGGCCGCGGTCGCGGCCCAATCGAGAACGAAATCGCGCATCACGGACGCCGAGCGTAGCCGTCCGCGCGCGGATGTTTCGTCATGATTGCGCCATAATTGCGCCACTTGCAGTCATTGTTGTGTCGGCCAACGCCGCAGGCGTCGCGTCCTAAAAGCGCATCGCAAAAGAAGCGCCCCCAAAAGAGGCGCAAATCGGCGCGAAAACACGCAAAAGGCGCAGGGCGCCCGGGCTGAGGATGTAAATTTGTTGTCCTGCGATACTGACATTGTGGTATGGTTATTGATTTTCCGGTGCGACCCATTTTCGCTTTTCTCGTATGCAGGGACAGTGATATGGAAAACAGCCTCTAGTCGAAAGGAAGGCGTTTCATGGGCAGCGCAACGTTCAGCTCCACTCTGACGTTCACCCCGCCGGCGTCGGGCCCGGTGGCTCAGGCGTTCGGCGTGTCTTTTTCGTATTCGGCAGTCAGCATGGGAACCCTCGATGTGGCGCAGGGCTCGACGACCGCCGTCGATGTGCCCTTTGGCGGCTCGACGGACGCGCGGGGCATAGCCGTTCGAAACAACCTTGATGTCGACGTTGGTGTTCAAATCAACGCGAACGGCACCGATCTCTACGAGATCGCCCCCGGCGGCCTGTTCATGCACTGGGCGCCTGTGGCGGCCGGGACGACGTCGCTGAGCGCCCTTCTATTGACACCCGCGGGGGCCGGTCCAACCGCCGACGGGACTATCGAGTACGTGGTTTTGGGCAGCTAGGTGCACACGCGAAGTGCGTTTGGTGCGGGCACGCTTCGGGCTTCGCCGAAGGTAGGCTCACACGAATCGGCTTCGTAGAAGGCTTTCGGAAGGGATAAGTCATGCCTGCACGCTTGCATCCGGGTGTTTACGTCGAAGAGATTCCGAGCGGCGCACGCTCCATCGAAGGAGCCGGTACGTCGACGACAATCTTTGTGGGTCAAACTGAAAGGGGTCCTTTCGAGCCCACGAAAATCAAAGGAAAGGCCGACTTCGAGAGGGCCTTTGGAGGCTACGAGAGGGACGTCTCCGGCGTCGCGGAGCGGGTCGAGCTCCGTTATGCGATGGACGCGTACTTCGGCAACGGTGGCACGACGGCCTATATCCTTCGGGCGATCAAGACCACCGACACGGTGGCCACCAGCACGCGCACCGTCGGGGTTTCGCCCAATCAGGTCAGCATCGCGGCCTCGTCGCCGGGGTCGTGGGGAGACAGCGTCGACATCAAGTTCGGGCCTTCCAGCGACGGCTCGGCGAGCCGCTTCAAGATCGATGTTCGTTATCGGCTGCCGGGCGCTTTGACGTTCACCGCGGTCGAGACGTGGGATCGCCTGAGCTTCGACGCGTCCGACGAGAACTACGCGCCGGACGTGCTCTTCCGGAGCCTCTACATTCGTTGGAACACCAACATCGCGCCCCCCGCGGTGGCCACCACGGTCCCGGCCACGGACGCCTCCCCGGTCACGCTCAGCGGCGGCGCTGGCGGCGGCACGACGATGGGCCCGACCGACTTCGACTCCAACCTCTTTCAGCGCCTCGACGAGGTCACCGACGCGAGCCTCCTCGTGTGCCCCGCTCGCTTCGCCAACACGTCGGACACCGACGCGAACACCCGCACGATTCAGCAGGTCGCCCTCGACTACGCCGAAAACCGGGCGCGACAGGACCTCTTCTGTGTCGCAGACATGCCTCGTCAGAAGTCCTCGGTGACGCCTACCCAGGCCACGAGCGACACGGTCACCGAGTACGCGTCGATGACGAAGACGAACTTCGGCGCGGTGTATTTCCCGTGGCTGGAGATTAGCGATCCGATCGGCAACGGCCGCGATCCCACCGTCGTCATGGGTCCCTCGGCGTTCGTCGCCGGGCTCTATGGCCGCACCGATCAACGACGCGGCGTGTGGAAGGCGCCCGCGGGGCTCGAAGCCACGTTGCTCGGCGTGAGAAAGATTGAGTACAAACTTCTCGACACGCACCAAGACGATCTCAATCCCTTGGGCATCAACGCGCTCCGCTCGCTGCCCCAAGGAGGCAATGTGGTGTGGGGCTCGCGCACCATGCAGCCGTCGAGCGAGTGGCGTTATGTGCCCGTGCGGCGCACGGCCATCTTCCTGCGCACGAGCATCTACAACGGCATCCAGTGGGCGGTGTTCGAGCCCAACGATGAGCAGCTTTGGAGCAACCTCCGGCTCGCCATTGGCGGGTTCATGGAGCAGCTCTTCCGGCAGGGCGCCTTCGCCGGGGCCACGTCCCGCGACGCCTACTTTGTCAAATGCGACTCGGAGACCACGCCTGAGATCGATCAGATCGCAGGCATCGTGAACGTGTGGGTCGGCTTCGCGCCGCTCCGCCCCGCCGAGTTCGTCGTCGTCAAGCTCAGCCAGATCGTGAATCAGAAGGCGTAGCGAGGAACCACCATGGCTCAGTTCTCCGTCAACACGCACCGCAGCGATCCCTACAAAAACTTCCGTTTTCGAGTGGTCCTCGACGGCCGCGCCGTCGCGGGTCTCTCGAAGATGGGCGCGCTCAAGAAGACCACCGAGGCCATCGAATGGCGTGAGGCGGGCGATCCCTCGATCGTCCGCAAGATGCCTGGTCGCACGAAGTTCGAAGCGATCACGATGGAAGCGGGGCTCACCCACGACACAACCTTCGAAGACTGGGCGAACCTCGTGAACAACCTGGAGGGCTCCGCGGCGATGTCGCTTGCGAAGTACCGCAAGGACCTGTTCATCGAGGTGATGAACCTGCAGGGCACGCCGGTCCTTCGCTACAAGGTGCGACGCGCCTGGGTGAGCGAGTACCAGGCGACGCCCGAGATGGATGCCAACGCGAACGCGGTCGCGATCACCATGATCAAGATCGAGCACGAAGGCTTCCAGCGGGATGCTTCGCTGACCGAGCCGGTCGAAACCTGACCGCTTGCCCCCTTTGGGGTGAGCACGAGGAGTCATGAAGGCGGACGAGCGTTCGAGCACCGATCGCATCGAGAACCCCTTTGCCACGCGGCGCGCCGCGAACGCGAAGCGGGTCGATGGCGGCACGCGCTCGACGCTCGCGCTGCGTTCGATGACCGGCTTCGAAGAAGAGGTCGTCGAACGCCATCAGGGCGACCCGAACACCGCGCGCCTTTGCAACGAGATCGTCGCGCGCTGTTTGGTGCCACCGGGCCACGATCACAGCGAGGCCCTCAAGCGCGTCCGAGACATGACCGTCGCCGAGCGCGACCTGGCCCTGGTGCTCGTACGGCGCCTTTCGTTTGGCGACACGGTCAACGCGGACGTCACCTGCCCCGCGTGCCGGGCCAAGAACGAGGTCGACTTCAAGCTGAGCGATCTGCCTCTTTATTCGGGCGACGTCGGGCAGCGCCGGTTGAATGTTTTGACCACCAACGATGTGCGCGCGGAGCTGCGCCTGCCCACCGCAGGGGACCAGGAAGAGCTGCTCGACGAGGCCCTCGAGACCGCGGCCGAGAAGCGCACGTGGCTCATCGCGCGCACGCTCCTCCGCTACGGCGACCGCGAAGGCCCCTTCGACGACGCGTTCGCGCAGGCGCTGCCAACGGCGGTGAGAAGGGCTCTCGAAGCCGCCTTGGAAGGCGCCCTGCCGGAGGCCGAGCTCGCGATGGACGTGGTCTGCGCCGCGTGCGCTCACGCCTTTTCAGAGCCGTTCGATGTGGCCGGTTTTTTTTTGCCGAGATGACGACACGAGGTCGCCGCATGCTCGAAGACATCCACCGCTTGGCAACGCGGTACCACTGGAGCGAAGACGCCATTTTGCGCCTGCCGCTGCGGCGACGCCTTGCCTACCTAGAGCTCATCGATGTCGACGACACGCGGGCCCTCGTCGCGGGCCTCGGGCTGGAAGGCTGACCCATGGGTGCCCTCGACCGCATCACGAGCGGACCTCTGCAATCGGCGCGTAGCGGCCCCGCGAAGACGGCCGCGCGCGGGGCCGCCACCACGGCTGTCGTGCGCGAGACGGCGCCCTCCGCCGAGCCGCGCGACGCGCGAAATGAAGGCGAATTCCCGCTCGAAGAGGCCGGCGAGCTGCCCCCGAACGACGCGGTCTTGGAGCCCGCGCGCCCCGCACGCGCGATCTCACCCCGCCCGGCCCTCGATCGCGTCGACGACGCCGAAGACCGCGCTTCGAGCCCTACGTCGCCCGGCGATCGACAAGCTCGTCCGCGAGAGCCCGGGGCGGAGCCCGCACTGCCCGAGCCGCAGGCAGCGCGAGCTCCACGCGCGTCGAGCCTCGGCGATGGAGCGCGGCGAACCGATGATGGGCGCGCGGAGGCGCCTCGCTCCGAAAGCCGAGGAGCCCCGAGGCCGAGCGAAACGCGGCCGGAGAGCCGCATCTACGCGGCGCCGATGGGGCCGAACGAAGGGCCCAAAGGCGAGGCGAAGACGCTGCCGAGGGCGGCCTCGCCCGCCCTGCGCGAGCAGACCGTGCGCGTCGTGGAGCGCGTCGAGCGAACGGTGGTGGAGCGCGTGATGTCGCCTTTCGTTGCAGCTCAAACCAGCCCCGACCCGGCGCGGAGGCCAGCGCAGGACGAGGCGCGTGGCGCGCAGCCGGGGCCGGTGGATCGGGGCCCCAAGGTCGCCGCCGCCGGGCCGCGCGAGCCGACGGAAGGCGCACCGAAGCAGCCCGTCGATCGTCCCACCGCGGAGGGCCGCGAGAGCTACGCCGCGCGCTTGCAGCGCGCCGAAGAAGAGCTCCGTGAGCGCCGGCTCGCCGCGACGGCGAAGGGCCCGCCAGAGGCGCCCGGGAGGCCCGCCGAGGCTCCTGCCAAGGGCCCGACGCCGATGCCCGTGCCGGCGCCGCTCAAGGCCGCGCCCGAGCCCCGTGTCCGAGACAAGGCGGCGCCCGCGGTGCGAGCACGGGAGCCCGAGGGCCAACGGATGAAGCCTGCGTCCGCGGCGAAGACAGCGCCGCAGCCGACGGTCACGCCCCGCGCCGAACGTCGTCCGACCCCGGCGGCAGCCCCCAAGCCCGCGACGCCGAGCATCAAAATCTCCATCGGCCGCGTGGAGATTCAGACCAAGGGCGCGCCCCAGGTGGCCGAGCCTTCGGTGGTTTGGCCCCGCGCCCACGGCATCGATCCGGGTCTGCCGTTCGGCTCCACCATCCCGGGGAGGTTCTGACGATGGCGCTTTTTACGAACCTCTTTCACGCGTCGAGCGTGCTGAGCACCTTCCTCAAGGCCACGGTCTCACCGTCGGTGGTGGTGGCGCCGCCACCGGACACGTTGCTGACGACCGAAGAGGTCCGCGTGTCGCTCATGTACGTCATGGAGCATCCGTCGCACCGCAACGACGGTCTGCTGCGAAACGCCGATGGCAGCGGCACTTCGCCGCCCATCACGCTTTCGATTTTTTTCATGATCACGACCTACGGCGAGGCGCCCACCAAAGACGCGGACGGTGCGCATCGCTTGCTCGGCGAAGTGGCCAAGGCCTTCCACGACAAGCAAGTGCTCGACCTCGCCGCCCTGGCGATTCCCCCTGCGCTCGGTGAAGGCAAGCTCAACACGTCCCTCGTCCCGATGACGCCGGACTTGATGGAAAAGCTGTTTTCCCCGCTGCAAATCAAACATCGGCCGTTCTTGCTCTACGAAGTCTGGCCCGTTCAAATCAAGAGCGCGCTGCCGCCCACGAGCCTCGGCGCCGTGGTCTCGCCCCTCGGCATCAACCTCAGCGGCCCCACCGCGCGCAGCCGTCCGGTCATCTCTCGCATCGTGCCCGCGCGCCCCGCCGAAGACGCGTTCATCCGCATCGACGGGCCCTTTGGCGCGGCTGCCGATACGGTTGCTGTGGGCACCAACCTTTTCACGGTGCTGAGCGGTGCGGTGGTGCCCGTCGACCCTGCCGAGCCCGATCGCGGCGTGCGGCTGCAACTGCCCATCGGCACCATCGCCCCCGGCACGCACAAGGTCACCGTCAGCTCCGGTCAGCTCACCTCCGAGGCCTACGAAATCCAGGTGCAAAGCACGGGCGCATGGATGCTCGACGGACCGCCCGCGTTCTCGCACAGCCAAGGCAGCGGCGCCCTCACGCTGACGGGCCAGGGGCTCAGCAATGTCGTCGAGGTCTACTTCTGGCCCGATCGCGGCATCTTCGATCCGTCGGACGTCAAACCATTTACGGCTGCCTCGGTGACCGCGACGTCGCTCGACGTCACCCCGACGGGCCTCGCCTCAGGCGTTTACCGCGTCGCCGCGCGCCTCGACATGGGCGTCGGCATCCCCGTGCAATTTACGCCCTTCATCGTGCTGGAGATCGAGCCGTGAGCGGGCGCGCGCTGCTCGAACGGCCGGGCCTCGCGCTGATGCGTGAGCTCGCCATCCTCGGCGCCGAGTGCGCCGTGGCGGAGCGCGACCACGATGACATCGACGTCACCCAAGGCTTCCGCCACGGCCGCGACCGACTGCGCGCCCTCGGCCTGAAGATGAAGGGGTTTGCCCAATCCGACGACCCCCACTGGGGCCGCCTCACGGGGCGCTTCGGGATGAGCCACGAGGCCGCGTGGCTGGTGTTGCTTGCTGCTGCAAACGAAGCGTTTCCCGAGGTCGCCGCGGCGCTCAGCATCCTCGGCGAGGACGAGCGGCTGCACCTCGTCACGCCGACCTCCTTCGCACGACTGCTGGTCTCGGCCATGGACCTGCCCTTCGATCGTGCCCTCGCGGCGGCCCTCCCGGGCAACGAGGCGGAGCGGCTCGGCCTGCTCGAACGCTTCGACGTCACCTCGCAAAAGCCCCTCGCGGCGCACCCGCTGCGGCTGTCATCGGCCGAGGCGCGGGTGCAGCTTGTCTCGGACATTCCCAACATCGAGCACACGCCGATCGCGGTGCTCCGCGAAGAGCCGTCGACCACCATCGCGTCGCCCAGGGCCGTCGTCGAAGGCGCCCTCACGATCCTCGACGAGAGCAAAATCCTCGCGATCCGCGCGACGGCGTCGCGCATCGCGCGGCAGCTCGCCCTCGACATCGCGTCCCTCAGCAACAGCACAGCCCTCGTCGTGACGAGCAACGACGAGCTGCCCGACGCCGCGGAGCTCGGCCGCCTGCGCGGCGGGCTCTTGGTCCTCGATCTGTTTGCGCCGACCGCCGCCAAGCCCTTTGCCGAAGCCTTCGTTCGCGGCCTGTCGGCGACGCTGCCGCGGCTCGTGGTGTTGGTCCCGGCGAACGCGCAGGTGGGGCGCATCGACGTGGTGGACGCGCCCGATCTGGAGCTCGAAACGCGCCGCCGCATCTTCGCGACGGTGACCAGCGCGGGCGAGGTCGATCGCCTCGCCCAACGTTTTCGCGTGAGCCTCGACGAGGTGCGCGCCGCCGCGCGGGCCGCCGCCACGCGCGCTCGGCTCTCGGGCGCGGCGTCGAACGCCGTGCCGGGCGCCGACGCCATCGCACGCGAAATCCTCGCGCAAGGTGCGCGACGCATGGGACGGCTCGTGACGCACATCCCGTCCACGGCCAGCTTCGACGACCTCGTGGCGCCCGAAGGGGTGCTGTCCGCGTTGCGCGACATCGTCAGCTACTACCGGGCCGCGCCCAAGGTCGAAGCGGACACGACGTTTTTGCGCCGCAGCCCCCTCGGAAAAGGCCTCTCGTGTTTGTTCTCGGGCACGCCGGGCACGGGCAAAACGTTCGCGGCCCAGTGCCTGGCATCCACCCTGGGCCTCAACCTCTATCGAATCGACCTCAGCCAGGTTGTCTCCAAGTACATCGGTGAGACCGAAAAGTCGCTCTCTCGCGTGTTCGAAGAGGCCGAAGCGGGCCACGGCATCTTGCTCTTCGACGAGGCCGATGCCCTGTTCGGCAAGCGCTCCGAGGTGAAAGACGCCCACGACCGTTATGCCAACGTCGAGGTGGCCTATTTGCTCCAGCGCATGGAGTCGTTCGAAGGGATAAGCATCCTGACGACCAACCTGCGCTCCAACATGGACACGGCCTTTGTGAGGCGTATCCGCTTCATCTTGGAGATGCCGTCCCCCGATGTGTCCATGCGTCGCGCGTTGTGGGAGCGCTCGTTGCCAAGCCGCGAGCGCTGGGAGCGGGGCCTGGATCTGTCGTTGTTCATCGAGCGTTTCTCGCTCTCTGGCGGCGACATCCACAACATCGGTGTGGCCGTCGCCCACCTCGCCGCCGCCGACCCCGAAGGCGTTTTGCGCCCCGAGCACTTGGTGCGCGCCACCTACCGCGAACTGGCAAAGGCCGGTCTCTCTCGCTCGAAGGACGACTTCGGAGCGCTCTCACGCTTTTTGCCGAAGGGGGTCCCGTGAAAGCCAGCATCGAAGTTGCGATGGACTCTTTTGCCGTGCTCGGGCTGTCCGAGGAGCCCAAAGACATGGACATACAGGCGCTCTTGAATGACGCCTTGACACGCCTGGCGACGCGCCTCGCGAGCTCGCCCTTTGCGCGCTCGGGCGTACGCGAGCTTGCGCTGGAGCGCCTGGAGCTCGACGTCATCCCTGCCGACGAGCTGCTCGGGCCGCGCGGCGCCGAACGACTGGCCGATGAGCTTTACACAGCCCTGACGAGGAAGATTCGATGAGCGACGACCCGAAGAGCTATCTCCGCGGTGCTTTCATCGCCTACGAACCGGGTGGCTATCCAAACGGCGACAAGCGGACGATCCCGTTTCGCTTCAACCCGGAAGTTTTGTCTCGGACTTTCCAGGTCGAGCAAGGCAAGAGCGGCTCGGGCACCGAGGGCGCAAAGAAGAGCGGCGGCAAGGGCGAACAGGGCGCGGACGCCTCGAGCGGAACCGTGAAGCAGACGTTCTCGGTGCAGGTGCGCTTCGACTTCGATGACCGGCACCAATCCGCCGAGGGCTTGCCGCCCGAGCTCGGTATTTTGCCGGAAATATCGGCGTTGGAAGGGCTTTTGTTCGCCGCCGAGAGCCCCTCCGACGCAAGCTCCGATGGCAAGGAGCCTGTCAAGGCGCGCCCCCAACGCCCGACGGTGTTGTTCATTTGGGGTAAGAAGCGCGTCTTGCCGGTGCGCATCACGGGCATGGCCGTCAACGAGACGCGCTTCAACTCCGAGCTCAACCCGACGCGAGCGGAGATCGACGTGCAGATGGAGGTGATGGGTGAGTCCGACGCCAAGGACAACAAGGCGGCGGCGGACGCCCTGAGCTTCACCTCCTCGAAGCGCAACGAGATGGCCAAGCAGTTTCTAGACACCACGTCGTCGCAGAGCACCAACATCTTGCCCCTGTGAGACCCAGCCGATGATCGACAAAACCAGCCGCTACGCGAAGGTCGAGACCCTGGTCACCAAGGACGCCCAGGGCCGCGAGGTCAAGGCTCTGGAGCTTCGCACGATCCCCGAGACGACCGGCATCTACTACCACACCCCCTCGGGGGAAGAGCGCCTCGACCACATCGCGCACCGCTTCTTCCGCGACCCCAAGAAGTTCTGGAAGGTGGCGGACGCCTCCGACGTCATGGACCCCTTCGACATCATCGTCCCGGGCCGACCGGTGTTGATTCCGCCCAACAAGTGAGGAGCTAAACAGGCACCATGCCGGATCCCAGTTACCGCGTCACCCTGGACGGTCAGCCGCTCGAAGCGGAGATCGTCGCTTTGCTCACGCGCATCGAGGTGCGTGAGAGTGACTCGGATCCGACCGTGTGCGCCCTGCGCTTCAACCTGAGCCAATCCGGCGAAGGGGAGTTTGCGCCCCTCGACAACGGCATCTTCAATCCAGCCGCCAAGGTCGGTGTGGAGGTGGAGGCCCCGGGCGGCAACAAAACGCACATGTTTGCCGGCTTCATCACCCACGTAAGGCCCCATTTCGAGATCATCGAGTCGAGCTCCTACCTGGAGGTCTTGGCCATGGATGCCGCGGTGTTGATGAACGCCGAGGAGCGCGTGGCCACCTACCCCGACTCCACCGACGCCGACGCCGTGGAGCAGGTGTTTGGCAACTACGGCATCACCTACCAAGGTCAGGCGACCAACGCCCAGCACGAAGAAAAGCGGCAGCTCCTCGTGCAACGCAGCACCGATTGGGAGCTCGTTCAGCGCCTCGCCAAACGCAATGGCTATATCTGCTATCTGGAGCCCGACCCCACATCTGGTGATGTGACAGCCTATTTCAAGCCCCGCGGCGTCAAGGACACGGCCCAGCCCGACCTTGCCTTGCTGCGCGAAGGCCCGAACCTCAAGTGGCTCGACCTGCAGGCCGTGTTCACCGGCCCCGTGCGCATGGTAGGTGCCGCGATCGACCCCGTCAAAAAGCGCATCGTGCGCGGCGATGGCTCCCCCACCCTGGACGCCTTGGGCGACGGCTTGCTCGACGGCACCGTGGAAGACGGCCTCAAAGGCGCGGGCGTCACGGCGGCGACCGGACTTATCCGCGACCCCTACCCTCTGGAAGCGCAAATTGCAGCGCAATCCGGCGGAGGCACCGATCGCGCGTTGTTCGCCGTCGAGGCCAGGGGAGAGGTGGATCCTTCCCTATACCGCGGTCTCTTGCGAGCAAGGCGTCCGGTGCTCATCAAGGGCGTTGGCAAGACGTTCGTCGGCACCTACTGGGTGCGCGCGGTGCGGACCACCATCGAAGAAGGCGTGATCGCGCAGACGTTCGTCGCCGAGCGCAACGCCATTGGCCTGTCAGGCAAGGAAGACTTCGGCCAGAGCGCCGAGGAGGTGCCGCCGCAATGAAGCTCGACGACCTGCTCCGCGTCTTCGAAGAGCGCATCAAAGACCGCTTTTTCGGTAAATACGAGGGCGTTGTCACCGCCAACGACGACCCCCTCGAAATTGGTCGTGTGCGCGCCAAGGTCCCCGCCGTGCTCGGAGAGGACACCGAGAGCGGTTGGGCCCTGCCCTGCGCTCCCTTTGGAGGTGGCAAGGACCGGGGCTTCTTCTTTCTGCCCGAGGTGGGCGATACGGTGTGGATCGAGTTCGCCGCGGGTGACATTTCCAGGCCGATCTGGACAGGCACCTTCTGGGGCGCCCCCGAGTCGAGCGGGCAGGCCGACGACCTGGGCGAGGCGAGCGGAACCGAGATTCCTACCTCCGAAGGCACGAACGCCGCCGCCGGCCTATCCGTGCTCAAGACCAAGGCTGGTCACCGGATTGTCATGGACGATCAAGGTGAGATCATCATTTTCGCGCACGGCGGCGACAAGGCTGAAATTCGCCTGAACAAGAACGGTGAGGTGATTATCAAGGCCGAGAAGATCAAGCTGGGTGACAGTGCGCAGGAGCCCGTCGTCTTGGGGGACACCTTCAAGACGTTCTTCAACACGCACACCCATCCGACAGGAGTCGGCCCGTCGGGCCCGCCGACGCAACCGATGCAACCCAGCCACGTGTCGAAGAAGAGCTTCACGGAGTAACCATGCCGCTCGTCGTCGCCAGCCTGAAATCTTCCCTCGAGTCGCAGTGGCTCGTGCCCGACGGGGGCAGCTTTCCGTCCTCCAACATGGAATCCGGGGACAAGTTCGCGGGCGCCGTCTCCACCTGGTTTGCGGGCGCGATGGCGGCGGGTTTTCCCTGCGTCACGGCCCTCGCGCGACGAAGCCAGCTCGCCGCGCAAGCGGGCGCTGCGCTCGGCGCACAAAGCGCGTCGCTCGCCGGAAATCAGCTTGCCATGGCCGTCGCCTCGTACATCGCGGGGCAGAGCTTTCCTCTCGGCACGGCGACCTTCCCAGCGGCCCTTGGCGCCGCGGTCTCCCAGATGACCGCCACGTTCACCGACACCGACGGCGACATCAGCAAGAAGGCGCAAGAAATCGCCTCCGCCTGTCACCTCTTGGCGATATCGACGATGGTCGTCTTCCCTGTTCCACCCGGCCCCCCAACCGCTCCTATCACCTGAGATACGCCATGGCCGATCGCTACCTCAGCTACCCATTCCGTTTTGGCGCCCAGGGCGGTGTCGCCGTCATCGACGACGCCGACAAACACCTGCGGGACAAGGTCGAGGCGGTGCTCTTTACGGCCCCCGGCGAGCGCGTGAACCAACCCGACTTCGGCGTGGGTCTCAACCGTGCCATCTTCGACCCGCTGAGCGATCTGACCATCGCGGCGGTGGAATTTCGCATTCAACAGGCCATTCGGCGTGACATCGGCGACGAGATCTTGGTGGACTCGGTCAATGTCGAGTCGGTCCCCGAGTCGGGTGAGCTGATCGTCAAGCTTGCCTTCCGACGGCGCACCGATCGCAAACCTCGCAACCTGGAGGTGCGCCTGTGAGCTCGCGATTTTTAGTTTGGGAGCAGGCCGAGGCCGACTCGGACTTTCAGGGCATCGACTACCTGGAGCTGAATCTCTTGCCGACCCCCGAGGCCCCGACCTCGGCCCAGCTCATCGTGCACCTCCAGCAAAACAGCTGGACGGGCACGTTCACGAGCGCAAGCTTCACGCTCTCGGGTGGCAAGCGCGTGCAGTCTTTGACCATGACGTTGGCGTCGGAAAATCCGGTGCTCGGCACGGTCAGGCTGGACATCGACGGCGTGGGCGATCCGAGCCCCTACACGCTCACCATGAACGACGGCGCGGGGATGCCGATCCACCCGTTCTTTTCGTCGGCGTCGTTCACCTTCAGCATCGACTGCGAGCGCGGCGATTGCCGCCCCCTGGCCGAAAGGGCCCCTCGCCTACCCCGCGAGCAGCCCGCCATCGATTTGCTGACCAAGGACTACACCGGCTTTCTCAACCTGTCGTCGGAGTGGATCAAGGTCAAGAATCCGCACTGGGCCGACCTCGCTCCGGCCTCGCTGGAGCGCGTGTTGGTCGAGCTTTTGTCGCACCACGGCGACATGCTCAGCTACTTCCAAGACCGGGTCGCCAACGAAGCGTTCATCGAGGACGCCTCCCAGCGCTACTCGCTGCGCCAGCACGGCACCTTGCTCGGCACCAGCTTGTTCGACGGAACGGCCGCCGAGACCGTCCTTTCGTTCACGTCCGCGACAAGTGGCTATGTGCCTGAAGGTGTGGAGGTCACGACCGCCGAGGGCGCGAACGACGCCAAGGTGATCTTCTATGTGACCGAGCGGGCTCGGGTCATTCCAGAGCATTCTGCGCTCCCGCTCGCGGCCTGGCCGGCGGCGGTCACGGCGACCTTGCCGGTGGGCGCCACCGAGGTCCTGCTGCTGGGAAGCGTGGCCGATCTGCTCGTCGGGCAGCGCTTGGCTTTCGTGCAAGGTGAATTGGGCGGGCCCGCCTCGTCGACCCAGATCGTGACCATCACGGCCGTTTCCTACGACGCCTTGCCGGGTTGGGTAGCCGACCCCCTGGCCAGCAGCGACCCAACGCCGGCGCCGGTCGCGGTCACCATCGTCACGTTCGACCCGCCCCTCGAACAAGCCGCCACGCCATGGACCGGCCTGGGTCTGACCGTCCACGGTAACCTTGCCACGGCTCGTTTTGGCGAGCAGCAAACGGACGAAATCGAGCTGTCTTCGTACGCCTGCTCCGATCGGCAGAGCTTTCTCACCGAGGAGCGCCCGGGGCAGCGCAGCCTGTTGCGCGCGCTTCGCGTGCCTCGTCGCCCTGTCGTGTATCAGGCCGTCACCCTGCCCACCGGGGTCATCACCTCCACGCCCCTCCTGGACGTGTTCCTCGGCACAGAGCGCTGGACGCGCGAAGACCATTTGCTGAACTCCCAGTCCTACGACCGGCACTACGTGGCGACCGCCGACGAGGATGGGTCGGTGTGGATCGAGCTCGGCGACGGCATCTTGGGTCAGGCCATCGACCTGGTTAGCGATGCGGAGCTGGGCCTGCTAGTCGTCCCGGACAAGCTCAAGCTCGTCTACCGCGTGGGCGACGTCATCGCAGGAAACGTGGGCGCCGGTGTCTTGACGCGCTTCGTCCCGGGCACCGCCACCACGCTGGCCTTGGGCGACTTCGCCGTCGAGCCCGTGGTGGTCAACGTCCTTCCCGGCTCCAACGGTCGTCAGGCCGAGACCAAAGAGGCCGCGCGACTGCGCATCCCGGCCTCCCTCCGTAACGGTCCGCTGGAGCGCGCGGTCACCTTGACTGACTACGCCAAGGCCGCCCTCACCGTAGACGGCGTGGCCCGCGCCGTCGCCAAAAACATCGGTGGACCGTTCAACGCCGTGCTGGTGTTGGCCGACCCGAGGGGCAGGGCCACGCTGTCCGCGTCGGTGAAGCAAGCGGTCTACGATCGCATCGACGCCGTGCGCATGGCGGGCCGCGAGCACTTCGTGTCCGAGCCGACGTACGTGCCCGTGGAGATCACGCTGTCCATCTGCAACGAGCCCGGATCCCTGGCGCACCGTGTCCGAGACGCCGTGTTGGCGGCCTTGCGCCCGGGAGAAGACGACGCCCCGGGCTTCTTCCACCCCGATGAGCTGTCGTTCGGCGAAGAGCTGGAGCTTGCCGACGTGCTCGCTACCGTGCAGCGAGTTCCAGGCGTGCGCTCGGTCAAGGCCCGACGCTTCCGCCGCGCCGACGTGCTCGGAGGCGAGCTCGTGGTGTCGCGCATTCTTCTCGGACCGACCGAGGTGATTCGCATGGATGGCGATCCGCAAATTCCAGAGAACGGCAAGCTCGATGTCTACGTGGACAGCCTGGATCCCGAGCTGACCGATCCGACCTACTACGCGCCTTACCTTCTGGAGGAGTCCCCGTGAGCCGACCTCCGCGCCCCCGACGAGCCACGTCGACCACCCAAGAGCCGCTGCCCGGGCGCTCGGTGCTCGACTATCTGCCCCACGAGATGACCGACTTCGTGGAGATGGAGCGCACTCTCGCCGCCGAAGAGCTGGGGTTTCCGCCGACCACGTCGGAGGGTGACTTCGCCGGGACGTTGATGGAGGTCTCCGCCCTCATCTCCCACGTGCTCGGCGTCTACCAAGACCGCTTCGCCAACGAAGCATTTTTGGGCACGGCGCAGTCGCCGAAGAGCCTCGTCAAGCACGGTCGCAGGCTGGCCTACGAGCCCAGCCCGGGCCTCGCGGCCACCGGACACCTCGTGCTGTGGGCCAAAGAAAACCTGGACGGCACCATCCTCCAGGGCTTTGGCGTGGGCTCCGCGCCGATCGGCGAAAAGAAGGCGCAGGACTACGAGACCCTGGCCGACGTGGCGATCGACGCAGCGTACAACGAGCTGTTTCCGAGCGTCACAACGGAGACGTTGAGCTTCAAGTCGTCAACCAACACCTACACGTTGGAGATCGAAGGCACCGGCTACGAGCTCGTGGCGGGAGAGCACATCGTTCTACAGTGGGGAACGGGCGTGTTTACCGCATCCACGTTCAAGCTCTCGGCGCACGAAATTGCGGATGTCGAAGAAATCAAAGAGACCTCGCGAACGAGACTGACCTTTACGACACAGGTGGTGATTCCGGACAACGAGCTCGCCAACGTGAAGCTCTTGGCCAAGCCCGCCGAGAGGCACCACCTTTTCGGCTGGGACAGCTCGGTCACCACGTTCCCCGACGTCGAGCTGCAGACCAAGGGCTACCTCGACAACGCCACCGTGCCCGCCTCCAATGGCGCGTCCCTGTTTGGCTACACGCAACCCAGTTGGATCTCCGACAGCTACCTGTTCCTAGATGGGGAGGTCTCGAAGAGCATCGACAACACACCAGTGATCCGGGTTCAGCAGGCCTTTGGCGGTTCTCCCCTGGCTCCGACGACCATCCAGATCGACGCCTTCAAAATCACCGGTCAGACCAAGACGGCGGTGGCGTTCAAGTGGATTACCAACCAGACCATCACCATCAACACGAGCCCCGCCACGGTGGTTACCAACTACCCCACCGCGTCGATTTCGGGGACGGTCACCGGGCTGCAAATCAAAGACGCCGCGGGCAACTTCCAGAATCGCAGCACCCAGCAAATTCGTGCCAGCCAGTGGCTCTTCGACTTCAAGGTGGAAGCCGACGTCGTCACCACGCGCCCCTCGACCACGCTCGTGTCTCAGCCCCTTACCCTGGCGACCGCCGCCTCTGACTTTGGCCCGGGGCGCCTCGTCGCCCTGTCCACTCTGGAAGACGCGACCACGACGCTGACCGAGATCGTCCGCCTGGTCACCGTCGACGTCGGCACCTCCACCACGAGCATCACCTGGGAGAACGTGGACCCGACGACAGGCAGCGGCAGCTTCACGCTGGGCACCGTCCGCGTGCTCGGCAACGTGGTCGAAATCTCCCATGGCAAGACCGTCACGGAGGTGTTGGGTGGCTCGGACGGCATATCCCCCTACCAGCGCTTCTCCCTGGCGAAGACGCCGCTCACCTACCTCCCCAGCGCCGAAGGGGGCACGCCTGCCCTCGACGTCCGAGTGTCCGACGTGCTCTGGGAGCGCGTGGTCGACTTCGAGTCGTCAGGGGAAAACGACCGCGTTTACCTCTTGAGCCGCGACGAGGCCGGCGTGATCACGGTGGTGTTCGGCGATGGGAAGAAGGGCGCGATCCCGGGATCGGGTAAGAAGAACATCGAGGCCAGCTACCGGGTCGGTGTGGGCGTGGACGGCAACGTGGCGGCCGGCTTGGTGAGCCGCATCAAGAAGGCGCACCCGGTGCTCGATCGGGCCTACAATCCGCTCGTCGTCGACGGTGGGGCCGACCCCGCCAAGGCGGAGGGGGTGCGCAAAGAAGCGACCGGCTATGTCAAGACGCTCGACCGGGCTGTCTCGGTCGAAGACTACCAAAACCTGGCCTTGATGTACCCCGGCATCGTGCGCGCCAAAGCGCACTACGTCGAGCTCGGGG
The DNA here is from genome assembly GCA_964383995.1 of uncultured Polyangiaceae bacterium. Lineage (GTDB taxonomy): Bacteria > Myxococcota_A > Polyangia > Polyangiales > Polyangiaceae > CAYLJT01. The sequence goes on along the minus strand of CAYLJT010000001.1, from coordinate 10,019 downwards.
GCACCTCCATGGTGGGCATCGAGCTTGTCGTGGCCAACGCCGAGGGGATCGTGCCCGACGCCACGTCGCTGAAGAAGTTTCTGGACGCGCGGCGCGACACCACCATCAGCCTGGACATCGTGGGTCCCGTCGCCGTCGACATCACCATGAAGATCCATCTGGAGGTGGACAGCGCCTACGACGAGCAGCTCGTGAAGCTCGCGGTGGTCAACGCCCTCGTGGGCACCGACGAGGACGCGCCGGGCATTCTTACCTTCTTAGGCAGGGACCTCGGACAACCGCTGTTCTTCAGCCAGGTCACCGAGCTGATTCAGGGCATCGAGGGCGTCGCCTATGTCCGTGTCTTCCTGCTCGATCTGTTGTCCCTGGCCAACGATCTGGTGCCCCGCGCCCTCGACACCGTGATCATCGATCCCAACGAGTGGATCCGTCTGCAGCCATCCAATCTGTACTTCGAGCCGCTGCCCTCCGAGGGCAACGTCAACGCGGTGGAGGCCTGAGCCATGGCGACCAGCTACCCCTTCGATCCCGCCCTGCGCGCCCGCGTCGCGGACCTGCTCTACGACCTCTTGCCGTCGCTGTACCGCATCCGGGACATGGCCGAGGGCACGGACGAGCCGCTGAAGCTGAACGCTCCGGAAGGCACCGAGCCGCTGTTCAAGTTCTTGCATGTGCTGGCGGCGCCCCTGGCCGAAGCCCGACAGAACGTCGAAGAGCTGCACGCCGACCTGTTCATCGACAAGTGCGCCGACTGGGTCTTGCCTTACCTGGCCGACATGATCGGCATGAAGCTCGTGTTTCCCGACGCGGTGACCAACCGCCGGGATGTGCGCGGAACCATGGGTTGGCGCCGCCGCAAGGGCACGCCCGGGGTGCTGCAGGAGATGGCGAGCGACCTGTCTGGAAAGATGGTGGTGACCCAGGAGGGTTGGAAGCGCATCTTGATGACGCAGGACCTGAACCTACTTCGCCTCGCGCGGACCGTGCCCGACTTGCGTCCGGCGGTGGTGGCGGAGCAGGGCGCGGGCCCGCTCGACGCGCTGTTTCACGCGGTGGATCCGCGTCGACCCACCGAGACCGAAGGCCGTTACCACCCGAAGCACTTGGCGCATTGGACGCATCCGACCCTGTATTTTCCGCTGCGCGAAGGCCAAGCCAAGGCGTGGGTCCACCCGGACCCGACCTTGCCACCGCCCTACGTCGACCTGCGCTACGTTTTTCACCCGCTAGGTGAACAGGTGGCCCTGCGCGTTCGGCGTTCCGACCTGAGCGACACGCTGGCCACGGATCGCGTTCCGCCCATGCATTTCGCGGCCTCGCCGGGCACCTACTTCGACCAGGAAGGCAGCAGCAACGCCCGCTTTACCGTGCGCCTTTTGGGCCTCACCGCGGGGGTCGCGAGCCCCGCCGCGCTCGCCCGTTCCGCGTCGCTCTTGCCCGCAGAGACGGCCCTCGTGGACGACACCGCGGCCTTCGTGCTCCTGGATCAAGGGACCGAGCGCTGGATGGGGCCCGTCGATGTGGAGCTGTTTGCCGTGCCCTTGGTAGATGTTGGAAGCGGTACGGCGGACACGCCCGACGCCACGGGCGCCCAGGTGCGCGGTGGCATTCAGCTCGACATCAGCGGTGGAACGGCTCTACCCACGGGCAACACGGCGGTCGCGGCGCCCTACGTCGCCATGTTACGTCTGACCCCCTCCGCCGCACCGGCCGCCTATTTTCCAGGCGCGACGCTGGAAATCGCGTGCTCGGCGCTAGGCGCCCTGTTGGGCTCATCGACGGCATCCCTTGCGTCGCTCGGCTTTCTGCGCGGCGCGCTTGTGGTGGAGGTCCCGGGCACCTGGGTGCGCGGTGCGAGGTGGTTCTACCTTGCCGCCGACGGAAGTGTGTTCGATGCCCAGTCGAGCGCCGCCAAGGCCACCGGGGCCGACCCCGACGTCGCCTTGACGCAAGGCACCTCGGGGCTCGTTCTTACGGGCTCCGCGCTGAGCTTGGGGCCTGGACCGGCTTGGCCCGCCCTGCCAGGCACGGCGTCCGTCGACGGTTGGCAAGGTGCGCCCCCGGCACCGGTAGCGGGACCGGCCGTGCTTCATGGTGGCAAGGCGTTGGTGGACACCGCGGGCGTGTACTCAGCAGCCCTCGCGACCTCCAAAATGAGCATCGTTTTGGCTGTCAAGGTGCGCAACGCCTACCGACCCTTCCTGAGCCTCGACTGGACGGGCGACGACCCCACCAGCGCCACCACGTTTACCGTCTACGACGCGTCGCTGGTCGCAGCGACCACCGCGAGCGGCGTGCAGGCGGCGCTGTCGAGCCTCGCCAGCTACGTCGACAGCAACGCGGCCAGCGTGGAGATCGTGGCGCGCTTCGAGGCGGACACCGACCACACCGTGTTGCCCCCCTGCGAGATGGTGGCCACCGACGACGAGGGAAACGCCATCTTGATCCACCTACCCACGTTGGAGGCGACCACCAACACCAACACCAATTGGGCCAATGTGCTCGCCTTCGCGAGCGACGCGGTGACCATCGGCGACGATGGCTCGACCCACCCCTTGGGCAGCCTCGGCGTGGCGCGCCAATCCTACGGCAATGTGGCGCCGCTCAAGGGCGCAAAGACCCAGCGGCGACGGCGGATCCGCCAACGCACGCTGTGCCCGTGGGAGAACGAGACCTTGACGCTCAAGCACGCGGCCACGCCCGACGGCTTCCTGGATATCGACCCCGCCCACGGCTTGTTCGCCTTCTCGAAGGGCGACGACATCCCGGTCTGCTCCACCTCCGTGGAGGCCCTTTTGACCCCTCCCTCCGTCACCGTGGACTACCAGGAAGGTTACTCGATGCACGTCGGGGCGCGCCCCGCGCCGCGCTCGCCGGTGCTCGATGAGGCCTTGGAAACCCCCACGCGTCTCGTCGTCGGTCTCGGACGTTTCGACGCCGACGCGAACAGCACCTACCACAGCCTGCCTCGCTACGCGACGTTGACCGACGCCCTTGCCGCCATTTCGGCAAGCCCCGCGGCTTCCAGAAAGGAGGTCGTCCAGATCGAAGACAGCGCCACCTACGACGAGGCGCCGCTCTGGCCCGCTTCGATCACCGCTCTAACCATTCAGGCAGCGGAAGGAGAGCGCCCGGTGCTGGTGCTGTCTGCGGATTGGGATGCGGAGCCTGCGACCAGCTACGACCTGCTGACGCTGCGCGGCCTTGCCATCAGCCATCCCAATAAGCAAGTGCTGTTTCCGCCTACCGGCGAGACGCGCGTCTTGCTCTGCTCCGCGCTCGATGCCAGCGGCTCCTGGCGTTTTCAAGGCGACGATCGCGGAAAGCGCACGTTCACGGTGACGCGCTCGGTCACCCCACACATCCGCCTCACGGACCGCGCCAAGCTCGTGATGTCGGACAGCGTGGTGGACGCCGCGGGGGGCGGCCCCGGAATCAACGCCGTTCTCGCCCGAGTCGAGCTCGATCGGGTCACGGTCATCACCAAACAGGAAGACCTGCTACCGAGCGGCATTGGCACCCACGTTCTGGTGCTCGAAGCGTCGGAGTGCATCTTTACCGACAAGGTGTTGGTGCAGAATCGCTTCGAAGGCTGCATTCGCTACAGCCGTGTGGAGCCTGGGAGCGTCCTGCCACGGCGCCACCGGGTGGTGGGTGATCCCGACGACCCCGAGCAGGCGACCCGGGAACGACCTCGTTTCGTCACGCGCGATCGGCACGATCCCGCCCACGCTCGGCTCTCCGAGGTTTGTGACAGGTCGATCACCCGCGGCGCGGAAGACGGCTCGGAGATGGGCGCCTTCCACGACGCGCGGCTCGTGCAACGGATGGAAGGTGTGGGTCGACGCTTGGTGGAATATGCACCTGCGGGGCTCATCACTGGCGTGTTGAGGCTCGACTAATGGGCCCCGTAATGGTTTTTGAGGCTCCCCTTGGGGGCGCCAGTTCGAGGACGCGGTTCGAAGGGAAACGACGATGAAAGGCGACTTTTCGAGAGGTCACACGCCCGACCGAAAGCGGGGCGAGAAGTACCGCAGAGTGCTGCTCCAAGAGGGTCGACTGCTCCTCGACAGCGACATCGCAGCGAGCGTCGACGCCTACGATCGATTGTTGCGCGATCTGGCCGGCGACGTCGGCTGCAAGTTGGGCAGTCCCGACCTCGGCTACATCGTTACGCCGGGTCCGCTGTTCGCGTTCTTCGAGACGCTCGACGACGTGTCCGGGCTACCGGCGCTCGGCGACGCGTTCCGCGCGTTTCGCGATCATGCCATCAAGTACCTGGAGCGCTACCCGGCGCTCTACCTGGACTGCACCGCGGCTGCGGGCACCGTGACGGTGCAGGGTCGCATGACCCTGACCACCGCCGACTTTCCGACCCTGCGGATTTGGGCGCAAATCCCTACAGGGGCGCAGCTCCTGCTCAAGATCGACGGTAACCTTGCCGGCATCTCCCCAGGTCTCGGCACGGGCAGCTTCGACGTCTACGACATCGACGTTGCCGGCCTCGGAATCACCTCGTACTCGACGTTGGAGCTGGGCTTCGCGGCCTCCGGAGCGTCGAACGAAGCGTGGATCGGGCTCATCGAGGGCGTCCAGGCCGCGGGGGTCGAGCCGACCTTCTGGTTCACCGCCGGCCGCTTCTACCTGGACGGCTTGGAGGTCGAGCATGGCCCCGCCGACGGCACCTACCCCGAGACGACATTCCCCGCAGCCGCGGGCTTCGACGCGTTTTCGTCCGAGCTCACCGGCGCCACCTACCTGGTAGCCTACCTGGAAGGTTGGGAACGCCAGATCACCACCGTCGAAGACGCGGGCATCCTCGAACAGGCCCTCGGAGGCACCCTTGACACCACCCTGCGAACCGAGGCGATAGGTCAGGTCAAGTGGGCGACCGTCGTCAACACGGGCGGCGCCGAGTTCGAGATCACAGGCGAAATCGCCTGCGGCGTGTTCGACAACATCGACCGCGGCGCGGCAACCCTGACGGTCACCACGACGCCCTCTGCCAGCGATCCCGACCCCTGCGCCATCCCCGCGGATGGAGGCTATACGGGCGGAGAAAATCGTTTCTACCGCTTCGAGGTGCACGTAGGTGGCAACATCGGCGCCGCCGTCCTCAAGTGGTCGAAGAACAACGGCGCGGACCTGTCCACGGTGCTCAGTGTGGACGACGCCACGACAGGCCTCGCCACCGTCAGCGGGAGCGTCACCCTGGAGGACGGCGACCTCGTGGAGCTGCTCTACGAGGCCACCGATCTGGGCGACCAGGACCTCGGCGTCGCGGACGTCGGAACCGGCATCTTCACCCCTGCGCAACGCCGGGTCGGCACGCTGTACTACATCGAGACCACCAGCAAGACCTCCCAGGTTCAACTGCTCGATCTGACCAGCAAGGCGCCCGCCGACATCAGCGCCTTCGTGGACGGCATGGGAGACCCCAAGCCGGGCCTCAAGGTGCGTCGCTGGAGCGGTCTCTGCGACACCACCGGCGCCGTCTCCGGCTTCGATCTGGGCGACGGCATCACCATCACCCTCGGCGGCACGGGCTTCCGCCCCGGCGACTACTGGCAATACGAGGCTCGGCGAAACAAGGACAACGCGAACGGCACATGGCAAGCCTCACCCCACGGACCGGAGCGCCTCTTCGCGCCCCTGGCTCTGTTGGAGTACAGCACGTCGACCACGCCGCTCTTGCTCCACCACTGGTGTGAGCACCAGTTTTCTGCCCTCTGCGATCTGGAGGCGGACGACATCGCCTACGACGGCGCCAAGTCGGGCACGACCGCCGACACCGTCCAGGAGGCCATCGACGAGCTCTACACCTTGGTCGACGAGGGCGGCTGTTGCACAGCCTTCCTGGAGCCCTCCAAGTCCCTCGTCGACGACGCAGCGCGCGTGCAAGCGGTGGTGGACGATCTCCCCACGGGAGGCACGATCTGCCTCAAGGCGGGCGTGTACACCTTCCAGTCGTCGGTCAAGATCCTCGGCAAGACGGTCACCATCCAGGGCTGCCCCGAAGCGGTCATCGTGTGCAACGGAGAGGGCGCCGACGGCTTCGTGGTGATTGGGCCGACCGACACCAAGTCGCCCGCTGGCGAGCTCACCCTCGTCGATCTCGTTGTTCATGCGACGGCAATCGCCGGCTCGATTGTCCACGTAACCTACCCCCTCGGCGGCTTGTCCTACAGCGCGCTAACGGTGAAGTCCTCGGCCCTCGTCCATACGGGCAAGGGCAAGTACGGGATTCGCATCGGGGACGGCGATCCGTCGACCGTCGATCCCTTGGCTCCGGACCCGTGGACCACCAAGGGAATCAAGGTCAAGCTGCCACTGCCAAGCCTTTCTTTGGAGGAGACGACCATCGTTGCCCCGTGGCCGGTCGTGATCGACTATGTGTGGGGCGCTCACATCGACCGCTGTGTTCTGGTGGGCGAAACCGGCGGTGTCTCGGCGACGGTGCTCGGTCGGGGTGACATGCGTGGCTCCACCATCTCGATGACGCTCAATGACACGGTGCGGGCCAGTGTCACCGGGATTCCTTCGGACAGCCTCCCGGTAGCCATCAATGCCATTGTGGAGACGGCCCTCGACTACAACACAATTGCCCAACCGACCGCGGGCACGGGTCTCTTGTTGCAGAATTCGGTGCTCTTCGACAGCGAAGGCAACGTTATCATAGCCTATGTCGCTGTTCGTTTCGGCACCGTTTCTCTGTTCAACTCCACAAACGATGTCTTTCTCGGGATTGCCCTCGGCGCTCGTATGGACGAGCTGGACCAGTCACGCATCGAAGGCACCTACCTTATTGCGTACGAGGGCATTGCCCTGCATCTGCCCTGGAATGTGAACGATAGCACCGTCGAGCAGTGCCGCGTTCAGGGCGCGGCAGGCATCGTGCTCGGCGCGGATTCGGCCCTTGCTGCGCTGCCAACCGACAAGTACGGGTATTCCGACTTCCGTGACCTACGCATCTCCAGCAATCGCATAGACGTCGCCGGCTACTCGGGCGGCCTTGCGTCGGACACCGCGATCTCGTTCAGCGCCGGTATCTTGTTTGGTGCGGCGCAACCTGCTGACAACGGGCCACCTCCGGTGGTCTACGGCTCATGGGCGCGGATCATGGTCGACCACAACACGGTGGACGGCAACAACACCAACGTTGGAATTGCCGCGTTGCTGGTGGAGCAGAGCCTCCTCAACAGCGGCAACGATGGTAATTTCAACTTCAGCTTCGAAGGCCCGTTGAGCTTCCGCATCGAAGACAACACCGTAACCCACGCAAGGGCAGGTGTCGTGGTTCACGGGGGCGGCTTCGAGGTCCGGCGCAACACGATCACGGGAAACGTGGAGCCCGCAGAGACAGGCAGTCCCGTGCCGCGGACCGGTATCTTGCTTTGGGAAGCTCTGGCGCCCATCGTGGAGAACAACCTCGTTCACTTTGATCTGGTGGGCTACTCGGGTACCTTCGAAGCGACTACGGGTATCAGTCTGTCTTCGGGCACCCTGTATATCGGAAACTCCTACGGCCGCCTCATTGGAAACGTCGTGCGTTCGAATACGGGCATCGTGCCGCTCTCCGTCGACGCCGCCACTGGCGAAGCGTCATATTACGACCTCCTGCTTCAAGACAACGACTTTCAAGGGGCAACCTCGCAGCTCATCGGGGTCTACTATCCTTGCCTGTCAGGGAATCATTTCCGTGGCGGCTTGAGCGCCGACGCTTGCGGCTACGGAGTGCTCCGAGGCAATTCGATCCGCTGGGGCTACGACACTCCGAGCCTCAAACTTACCAGGCTCTTCGGCTCCTGGCAGATCGAGGACAATTATATCGAGTCCGACCTGTGGGTGTTCCCCGACACCGACCTTGTCATCATCAACCCTGGGTTTACGGCAGAGAAGTTCTGGGACCACTACCTTGTCGAAAAGGCGCCTTGGCTGAAAGAGCTGATCTCATTCAAGACCGACGAGGCAAAGCCCCAGAAGAAGCCTCCTCGTGACGCGACGCTCCTCGATGTCACTCCGACTCCCGAGGTCCCGGCGTCAGCGCCAGCAGGTCCCAACCCGCTGGCGGTGGCCCGCCGAATGCGCGTCTTGTCGGGCCGGGAGGCTCCCGAGGCGTCTTACGCGCCAGCGCCTCTTGACAACGCGCCCGTCAAGGTGGCCGTCAAGAAGGGCGAACGCAAATCGGTGCTCGAGCTCGTATTGGACAAGACCCGGAAGAAGGTTGCTGAGCTGCTCGAAGACCTCCAGGCGGCCGTGCCTGTTCTTTACGCCAACGAATATTCGATGGACGTACAGGTAGAGGGCAACTGGGTAGCGGGCAACATGCTCGTCGGCTATGTCTACCCAAGCACCGTCGCGACTGGCGGATACGACCCGACCGTGTACGCCAAGGCGTATCCCTCCGTCTACACATCCGTGCTTGTCAGCGACAATCGCGTCGGGGCGTTTCTCAATGTCAATCGTTACACGCCGGACTCGGTTGTCTGCGACAACGCTACCTACCAATATTTTGGCCTCGGTGCCGCGGTCCCCGGTCCCATCAACGTTCACAACCTCGACCTCGGTTGAACGGAGTCCCCATGAAGCCCACTGCGAAGATGCTGTCCGGTGTCCGCTCCAAGATTACCGCGGGTGCCGAAAAGAGGAAGCACCCGGCAAAACCCGTCGAACAGCCAGGGCGGCCCAAGCAGTCAGAGAGCCGCGAACTGGCCGCGCTTGGCAAGCTGACGGGAGGCGTCGCGGCTGCGGCGCGAGACTACGCCAGGGACATACGTGTTGCGGCTTTGGCTGCGCCCCGAAACGTTCCGCCGGGCTTGCTAGCGGTACGCATCGTCGGGGTGGACCGCGACGGGCCCAGCATGCCGCTTCCCGGTGTTCGGGTGGGCTTGACTCACGAGAAGCGTTCACCAAACGAGCCGCCTTCGCTCGAAGAAAAGACGAACCAACTTGGGGTGGCCGTCTTCGAGCTGAACGCGCCCGCTGAAGGTCTGCTCGTTGTCTTGGGCGGAAACGATCTCATTATCGAGCGGCTACGCTTTGAAATGGGGTCCGACCAAGGTCTAGGGCTGCTGATAGAAGTAGGTGCGGAGGAAGCGCTCCGCTCCGCATTTGTGCGCGGCAAGCGCACGCAAGAGCACTTCATGGCCGCAGCACACAAGCTGGATCAGGAGTCAGAGGCGCTGGAGCGCGACCTGCACGTGGTCGCCGAGAAGCTCGCACGGGCGGCGGAGCGTGATGAGAAGGCGCGTACCATCCCTGTGCGCAAGCCCAACCCGCTCATTCTACCCGACTGAGCCATGGCCGAAGCTGCCTCCCGCGTAGCGCCTTCTGTCACGAAGGCACCCAGCACGCCGACGCCGGCGCGGGAGGCCACCAGCGCGCACGACAGCACGACGTCCGAGACAAGCAGCCCCGGCACCTCGTTGTCCGGCGGAAGGCCCCTACCTCCGACCACGCGCGACCGCATGGAGCGCTCGTTCGGCAGGTCCTTCGAAGACGTGCGTGTGCACGACGACGCCAAGGCGGCAAGCGCAGCCAAAGACCACCAGGCGGAGGCGTTTACCCAGGGCAACGACGTCGCGTTCGGACCCGGCAAATACAACCCTGACACGCCCAGCGGCGACCGCCTGATCGCGCACGAGCTAAGCCACGTCGTGCAGGGTGGCGGGGAGGGTGGATTCGCCGCCAAGAGCGAGGTTTCGACGCCCAACGAGCCCGCCGAGCTGGAGGCCGACGCGGCGGCGTCCAGGGTCATGTCCGGTCAGCCGGCCGGAGTCTCGCCCGCGCCCCCCGGTGGCTCGGCGAGGGGTCGGATCATGCGCAAGGCGCTGGCTGGCATCTCCCCGACCGTGCCCGTTCCCGTCACGCCCAAGGCGGCCGAGCCTGCTCAAGCGTCGGCAACGGAGGTGGGAGGCGCCGCGGCGGAGTCCAAGGCGTCCGAGACAAAGGCGCCCGCAGACGCCACCCAGGAAGCCCCCAAGGCAGCTGAACAGGGCGACAAGAAGAAAAAGAAAAAA